>JAGQPD010000439.1 GCA_020426865.1 Planctomycetales bacterium | reverse complement strand
GGTATGTCGATCACGCTCCAGTCATCGTGACCGGTCAACGTCGCGTTGGTGACTCCATTGGTGCATGCCGATGGTCGGCCGTTCTCGTCGGACGTGTCGAGGTTCACCGTGATCCCAACGTCATTGGTGTCGCCATCGCCGTTCCAATCGATGGGTTGATCCAACCGAGCAAAACGGCGATTGCCGCTAGCATCAATATAGGAAAGGCGGTTATTGCCGTCGGTCGGATCAAGAATTTGCGTTTCGTCCAAATTGTTTTCGACCAACGTCGGCAATGGCGCTGTGCCGCGACCAGCTGCCGTCCGTGGCGGCGAATAGTCGATGATGGTCGTACCGTCGTTCTGGCGGATGCCAAACTGGTACTCGTAATTCATGACGCTTACGTAGTTGGGCTTGCAGTTGTTGTTCTCGTCCCCGCCATGCCGCAGGTTCAAAGTGTGCCCCAGCTCGTGCATGATTGTGCCGGCGTCGTGGTTGTATTCAATGAAGTCATTCCCGCCAATTTCTCCCCAGCCGCCGCCAAATCCGCCCGGCGTGGCACTGATCGCATAGCGGAAGATCGCCCGGCGCGCAGCGTTGAAGTTGGCATTCTTGACAGTGTAAAAATCAGTGTCGAGATTGGCGATCGGCATCGAGGGGATCGAATTGCCGCCACCGAAATTGTCCCCTACAAATAACCCGCTCCCAGAGTCGATCAATCCGCCCGTATCCACCCACAGATTGATCCCGGGCAACCCGTCCGGGTTGGTTATGCCACCGGCGTCGACCGGGGCCAACGCGAACGCCTGTTTGAATAGTTGAATTTGACTCCTCGCCGGTGCGTCACCAACCATCCAATCAAACTCAAGATACAAATCCTTGTGCGCCGGATCAGCCCCCATCGTAGGCAAGTCAACGTCGACAACGCCGTCACCATCCGCGTCGTAACCCTGGATTTCCCAGACGTCGTATAACCCGTCGCCATCGGCATCCAGATTTATGTCACTAACGAGAAAGCCGTCCCCGGCCGCATATCCCGCAGCGTAACTCCCCAACAGCGTCCCGTTGGATGTGAATCGTTGCACTTGCCCCGTCGCCGCACTCGCTAGCGAGATCTCAGTCGGTCCGTTAACGTTTTCATCTCCGACGCCAATCTTGTCCCCCGCGGCAAAACCAGCAGCAAACGTGGCAATCTGCACGCCCGTACCGTCCATGCTGACGATGTTCCCCGTCGCACTCGACGCCACTACCAACTCTTCCCCCCCAGCATCGTTCACGTCCCCTATGTCCACCCATGAAGTCGCCGTGTATGACGTTGCAAATGTCGTCAGACTCGTCCCCACCTGGTTGAATAACTCGGCAGTCCCCGTCGCCGCGTCGATCACGATGATCTCGTCAAAACCGTCGTTGTTGATGTCCCCCGCTACAAGTCCGTCCTGGTTGCCGAAACTCCCGGCAAATGTATTCAGCGTCGCGCCCGCCTCGCTCAACACCGTGATCGTCCCTGCCGCAGTGTCGCCAAATAGGATCTCGTCCAAGCCGTCGTTGTTCACATCGCCAGACGCAATCTTGTCGTTGGCGGTGAAGCCGACATTGAAGGAACCTAACTCAAATCCTGTCGGATCCAAAATCCGGATCGCCCCCGTCGACACGTCCGCCACCAAAATTTCGTCCAAACCATTGCCATTCGTGTCGCCAAGCGCAAACCCCGATGCCGCCACATAGCCACTGTCGTACTTGTCGATCGCCTGACCACCATGCAAAAACGTAAGCGTCTCGCCGGCAGCAACACCGGCCACAATGCCCGTCAATAAATGTCGCTGCTCCAATTGCTCGGGACGCATCGACCCGCCCCGACGCATCGACCCGCCGCGCTTTCCCATCCGCTGTCGCTGACTCATCCGTTGCTTTCTCTCTTGCCGTGCCATATCCTGCATCCCTTTGTGTGCCTTTGAAGCGCAACTTTCACCCGCGTCTCGACGTATCACCACCGACCGCGTCCTACCGACCGCCACCCACTGCTTCCCGCAAGTTTCCAACCTGTCGGTTTAAAATAGTCCAACTAGCAAGTCAAGGGTAAATGCGTATTTTACGCAAAATAGACAATATACAACGCAATGCCAGGGGGCGACAGCACGGTGCGGGCGATTGAGTTGTTTTGCGGGATCGGAGGCTTTGCCGCGGCCAACTGCCGAGCAATCAGCAGTTGTTTCACGGCGGCGTATGGGCGTTCCCATGTTCGAAGCGGATCGTATCTGGCGATGGATGACCGGTTTCGGCGGTTCGCACCTCGCGAGATCTTGCGCTTGCTCGGTTACCCGGACAGCTTTGTGTGGCCAGAACATTTGAGTTTGCGACAGTCGTGGCGCTTGCTCGGTAACAGCGTATCGCTTCGTGCCGTCGCCCATGTCTTGCGTGCGATCCCGGTGGATGTATGTTAAGATGCGCAATCGATTATGAAGCAAGATCGATCGGGTTCGGTCCGGTCTTGTCCAGGCATCACTCGCGACAAGAGGAAGCAGTCATCATGACATCCCCAGGCCAGCGGAAACAGGATCCACCCATGCCGCCGTTATGCATGCCGCACTCATCCAGGCAATTCCTCGCGAGTTGGACGTTCGCACCGTTGGTCATGGTTTGTTTTGTCATGCAGTTGGTCCCAATTGCGGTAGCGGAGGATCGCCCGCCGAACATTGTGATCATTTTTACCGACGATCAAGGATACGCCGATGTTGGCGTGTTCGGTGCTACAGGCTTTACCACGCCGAATCTGGACCGGATGGCGGGTGAAGGGATGCGGTTCACGGACTGGTATGTGTCTCAGGCGGTCTGTTCCGCTTCGCGTGCCGCACTGATGACTGGTTGCTATTCCAATCGCGTTGGAATTCTCGGGGCGTTGGGTCCGAATTCCAGGATCGGCATTTCCGCTGCGGAGACAACGATCGCTGAAGTCTGCAAGTCGCGCGGATACGCGACCGCGATTTATGGCAAGTGGCATTTAGGGCATCATCCCCAGTTCTTACCGCTGCAACACGGTTTCGACGAGTATTTCGGTTTGCCCTATTCCAACGACATGTGGCCACGGCATCCCGATTACGTGGATCTCCCCGCCGATTCCGCCAAACGCAAACAGGGCTATCCGGACTTGCCGTTGATTGAGGGCAACGACATCAAGATTCCCGAAGTGACGGGCGAGCATCAAGCTCAATTGACTACGTGGTATACCGAACATGCCGTCGATTTTATTGGGCGAAACAAGGATCAACCATTTTTCCTTTATGTCCCCCATTCGATGCCGCATGTACCATTGTTCGTTTCAGACAAGTTCAAGGGTAAGAGCGAACAAGGGATGTACGGCGACGTGATCATGGAGATCGACTGGTCGGTGGGCGAGATCTTGCGAGCGATCCGCGACAACGGACTGGATGACAATACGCTAGTCATCTTTACGACCGACAATGGCCCTTGGATCAGCTATGGCAATCACGCGGGGTCGGCTGGCCCGCTACGAGAGGCGAAAGGGACGATGTTCGATGGCGGCTGCCGCACGCCCTGCATCATGCGCTGGCCAGGCAAGATCCCTGCCGGCACAGAGTGTCACGAAGTTGCCGCAACCATCGACATCTTGCCGACAGTGGCCAAGCTGATTGGTGCGGAATTGCCACGACAGAAGATCGACGGCCTGGATATCTGGCCGTTGATGTCTGGCCAGGCAGGCGCCGAATCGCCGCACGATGTCTATTACTGTTATTATGGCGAGCAATTGCAGGCGGTCCGCAGCGGTCAGTGGAAGCTGCATTTCCCGCACGGTTACCGGACACTGGCGGGCCGCCCCGGTGGCAAGGACGGTCGTCCTGCGCCGTACAGTCAAGCCAAGATCGAATTGGAATTGTTCGACCTGCAATCGGACATCGGCGAATCGATCGACGTCAAGCAACAGCATCCAGACGTCGTCGCCCGCCTCCAGGAATTGGCCGACGCCATGCGCGACGACCTCGGCGATCAAGGCAAGAAAGGGAACGGCGAGCGGCCGCCCGGCCGCGTCGATTGACCAATCCGTTTCCGCGTCACACAGCACGCGGCAGCCGGGGCGTTTTGTCATGGAACTGCCGGTGGTGGCGAGCTATACTTGACGAGACATTTCTGCCAATTGAACTGATCTCGCAACGTACAGCCCATGACTTTCCGCCCCCCAGCTCTCCCTTGGATCCGCACCGCCCTCTCACTCTGGGCTGCTATAAGTGTACATCTGTATACTATCGGCAGTGAGCCGGAGCTACTGGATTTGGACCGCATTTATGAAGCGGGCGAGTTTTCCGCAAAAGACGCCGGGGGCAAGTGGGCGGAAGATGGCACGGGATGGTATCAAACAAAGAAAAATGAAAACGGCGGAAGCGGTCAGAACATCGTTTTCGTCGACGCGCGTACGGGCGAGGAAAAGATCGTCGTCGATGCCGCTGACCTCGTACCGCGTGACAGCGACAAGCCACTCGCCATCGACGGCTATAGCTTCGATCGTCATCAGGCCAGGATCCTGATCTACACCAATTCCCAGCGAGTCTGGCGGCATCGCAGTCGCGGCGACTATTGGGTACTGGACCGAGCCGCCCATGAGCTGATTCAACTGGGTGGGTCGGATGCAAGCGACGCCAGTTTGATGCGGGCCAAGTTTTCCCCTGACGGACGCGCGGTCGCCTACGTACGCAACGGCAACATCTATCTCGAGAGTCTTCTCGACCACACGATCCAACCACTCACCAACTCGCCACCGCAGATCCGCAATGGCACGTTCGACTGGGTGTACGAGGAGGAGTTCG
>JAGQPD010000438.1 GCA_020426865.1 Planctomycetales bacterium | reverse complement strand
CAATTCCGAACTTCCGCTGTCGCACTTCCACAGTGCCACGCATATACTATACGCATGTGTGTACACAATAGGCAACTAGTGAACATTCCGGGTGGTAGTAAGTTGTTGTCAGCAAGTCGTTGCGAATTCATCCGGCCCTGATAGCAATGCTAGCATCTTGGGTGGGCGTTGAACCCGGATCGCTGTATTTGCGGCAGATGTTACTCGCATCGCCGTGTCAGCTTTATTTCGATCGAACAGCGCAAGTGATCGGAAGCGACTGACTTACGATGCGAGTCGCTCATCTTCGAGGGCGTCACTTAGCGCTTGCGCTAGGTGCTTGGCGAGTTGATTCCAAGCGGAAATCGAGTGGAGCCAGGCTTGATTGACTTCGAGTTCGATACCTGCGTATCGGTATTGCGAAAATCTCTTTCGCAGATACGTCGTGAATCCATCTGCCGCACCACGATAAGGGTAGTTTCGGCGGATACGCAGGTCGTTTCTCTGTTGCTTGATCGCCGATTCCCAAACACGGCACAGTATTTTTTCGCGCGGGCGTGTCGGATCGTACAACAGTCCCACATCCGCATTGCGATGTTGGCCATTGAGGCTAGGGGTAAACGAATGAACCGAGACGTGGACCACAAACCAGTTCCGTTGGACTCGCTCTTTGATAGCTGTTTCAACCTGATCGCGATATGGATGATAGAACCGCCGGAGGATGCTCTTCTTGGTTTGCGGGTCAAGACAGGCCGTGTAGCGTGAAAAGAGTCGCCGGTGGCCGAGTGACCGATTTGGTTCAACCAGCAGTCGGGTGGAAGGATGGCAGTACAGAGGCGCATTCAGTTGACGGTGGAACATCTGGGCCATTTTTTTGGCGCCGGGATCCCAGCCGACGTGGCTGGAAAGCTCTTTGGCCGCGGCACGAAAAAGATATCGATAGGCTCCTGGCACGCGGTTGCTGGCGTGCTCACAGGAGAGGACAAGATGCCGCATACGGTCGTTCGCTGGGTGAATTCCGGGGGGAGGACTGCGGTATTCTCTCTGCAACTTCAACGTCGGGCAAGGGTCCGCGGTAGCAGATTTTTCTTATATTGTTTGCGATGGAATGCCATCACCTGCGATGTCCGCTGGGCCGCGTTCCTATTAGAATTGGGCCGATACAAAGCGGTACTTATCAACGACATACTACGTAAGTAAGGCGGAAGTGAGAATATCTGATCCCTCGGCAGCCAAAAGTCGTCTGCGCACGATCATCGGTCCGCTCTTGATCCTGGCGTTGCTTGGCGGTTCGTTGTGGCTGCTGCACGGCGAGCTTAGGCACTATCAACTGAGTGACTTCCGCGACGCGCTGGGACGCATTCCGCTAAGCCGCGTCTACCAGGCGGCCGGACTGACAGTCGTGAATTACATCATCCTGATGGGATACGACATTTTAGGGTTGCGTTATCTTGGCCATCGATTGAATCTCGCCAAAATAGCGTTTGGGTCGTTCTTGGGATATGCCGTCGGACATAACTTGGGGACGCTCTTCGGTGGTTCGACGATCCGCTATCGGCTCTATTCATCGTGGGGGCTGTCCGCCGTTGATGTGGTGAAGCTCGTATTGATGTTGGGAGTCACGTTCTGGGTAGGGTTATTCGCGCTGGCGGGCTTTGCATTCCTTTGGGAACCGCTTCCGATCCCGCCAAATTTACCGTTACCGTTTCCAAATACCGTTCCGCTGGGATATGCACTGGCAGTTTTGGCTGTCGCGTATCTCGCCGTCTGCGCTGCGACGCACAAATCGATCAAGCTGTGGCGGTGGGAGTTTTCGCCCCCTAGACTTTCTATGGGAGCGGCACAGATTGCCGTTGCATCGTGCGATCTGCTGACCGCTTCGGCTATTCTCTATCTGTTGCTGCCGTCATCGGTATCGGTCAGTTATTGGCAGTTCTTGGCTGTCTATTTGTTGACGCTTGTCAGCGTGCTCATGACGCAAGTGCCAGGTGGTGTCGGAATTCTGGAATTGATGATTCTGACCTTGCTCAAGCCTTCGGAGCCCGAAGCGGTTGTTGGTTCGTTGTTGGCCTTCCGCACGATCTACTACTTGGCGCCATTAGCGCTCGGGTCGGTGCTGTTGGCCGGGCACGAGCTATCACAGCACGGCGAGACGGCGCGCAAGGGACTGGGGTACTTGGGCAAGTGGGCACCGTCGGTGGTGCCGCGCATCATGGCTTTGACGATTTTTATTGCTGGTGCCATGTTATTGTTTTCGGGGGCCACGCCCATCGACTCCGGCCGCATGAACTGGCTGCGCCGCTTTCTTCCGTTGCCGCTAATTGAATTATCACATTTCGCCAGTAGTATCGTGGGGATGATGCTGCTGGTACTAGCTCGGGGTATCCAACGCCGCATCGAGATCGCTTACTATTTCACGGTAGTCATGCTGAGCATGGGGATTGTGGCTTCGTTGGTCAAGGCATTGGACTGGGAAGAATCGCTTTTTTTGGCGGCGATGTTGGCAGCGTTTGTGCCGTGTCGGCGCGAGTTCTTTCGCAAGGGTGCCTTGCTTACGGAGCGATTCACGCCCCGTTGGATCATGGCAGTAGCCGGGGTACTGGTGTGCACATTCTGGCTGATGTCATTTGCTTACAAACACGTCGAGTATTCGCACGAGTTATGGTGGAAATTCGAGTTCTCGCACGACGCACCCCGTTCGATGCGGGCGCTGGCCGGCGCGCTGATTCTGGGATTGTTTGCCTTGTCCTTGCGGATGATGCGTGCCAAAGGATATGCACCAGAAGTCCCCGAGCGGCGTGATTGGAGCGATATCCACCGCCTGGTGCAACAGTCTCGCCGCGCTTCCAGTCATTTGGCACTAATCGGCGACAAGTACTTCTTGTTCGATGACAATCGCACGGGCTTTATCATGTACGGCGAGTCCGGTCGTAGTTGGATTGCCATGGGGGACCCGATTGCCGAACGCAAGGTTGCCCTCGACTTGGCATGGGAATTCCGGGAACGCTGCGACGTGAATGGTCGGTTATCGGTCTTCTACCAAGTCGACGAAGAGAACATCTCGATGTACGTCGAGATGGGGTTGGCATTGCTGAAGATCGGCGAGGAAGCTCGTGTGCCGCTGGCTGAATTCGGTTTGGAAGGAGCGGGCCGCAAGAACCTTCGCCGCACGCATCGGCAATTAGCCGAACTGGGTTGCACGTATGAAATCTTGCAGCCACCGATCGACACCGAGTTGCTTTCCGTGCTCAAGCATATTTCAGACTCGTGGCTGTTACACAAACAGTCAGCCGAAAAGGGATTTTCCCTGGGGTTCTTTCATCCCGATTACATTGCCATGTCACCTGTTGCGGTGGTACGACAAGAAGGGCAAATTGTTGCGTTCGCCAACTTGTGGCTGAGTGCCGATCATGAAGAGCTATCGTTGGACTTGATGCGATACTTGGAACACGCACCACCGAGTGTCATGGAATTTCTGTTCGTCTGTTTGATGTTGTGGGGTAAGGAGCAAGGCTTTCGGTGGTTCAATCTTGGTATGGCGCCACTCTCTGGCATCGAATCTCAACCGCGCGGGCCAATGTGGAACCAATTGGCATCGTTAGCTTATCGTCACGGGGAGAATTTTTATAACTTCCAAGGATTGCGGCAGTACAAAGAGAAATTCGATCCCGTATGGGATGCCAAGTACGTGGCGGCTCCCGGCGGCCTTTCGCTCCCCATCGCTATGACAAATGTTACCACCTTGATCTCCGGTGGCCTGACATCGGTAATTCGGAAGTAGCGGCCG
>JAGQPD010000437.1 GCA_020426865.1 Planctomycetales bacterium | reverse complement strand
CAACGCCAATATCACGTCCAATAGCTTCACAGCCATCTCGGCCGGCGGTCGTGGAACGCTCGCTGGACGGCTAAATGTCAATTTCAGCGGCGTGACCCCCACGCCAGGGACGAGCTGGACGCTTGTCGATGCCGCAACAATGTCCGGGAATTTCTCTAGTGTTAATATCTCTGGTTCCAGTGGCTTGCAGCCCTGGCAAACCTACATCGTCGAAACGGTACCGGGTGGCGCCGGTAGCCAAGCCAAACTGGCGTTGGTCGAGCGATTGCTGCTGACTGTCAATCGCGACACCGGTGCGGCATCGATCTCCAACCCGGGTGGCAGTGCGATCCCAGCAGATGGCTATATCATCCATTCTGCTTCGGGATCGTTGACGCCCAGCGGATTGAACAGCCTGGACGAGCAAGGTATCGACGGCGATTCTTGGAAAGAGATTGGCATGCAAACGGCCAATAATATTGCTGAACTGCGTCCGGTCGGTCAATCAACGGTCGCTACAGGTGCGAATTTTGCCATTGGCAACATCTATTCGCCGGCCGTCGCTCCACTCGGACAAGAGGTGGATGATTTCACATTTACTTACACCGATACGAGTGGTGCGAGTGTCCGTGGCCAGGTGCAGTTCACGGGAAGCAAGACCTGGAACAACGTCGTGGTCGTGATTGACCCAAACACAGGTCAAGCGGTAATGCAGAACCAATCGACTCATGCGGTGACGATCGATGGATACACGTTAACTTCGGCCGGCGGTTCGATTACGCCAGCAAGCTGGAGTAGCCTCCAGGATCAAGGCACTTCCGGCGGCGCGTGGTTTGAAACGCTATCCAATTCTAATCAATTGGGCGAATTGCAACGCAGTGGCACCACGACGTTGGCATCCAAACAGATCGTCGACATGGGGACGATCTTCAGCACCGCAGGTGCGAAAGACTTGAAGTTCCAGTTCCTGCTCGATGGCACCGCGGTTGGCTTCAACGGCGTGGTTGTCTATGGCGATTTGCCCTCTGCCAGTTTGGCCGGTGACTATAACGGCAACGGCTCGGTCGATGCCGCAGATTACACGGTATGGAAGGACAACTTTGGTTCGACATCCGCCTTGGACGCCGACGGCAACGGCAATGGAACCGTCGATGCCGCGGACTACACAATCTGGAAAGACAATTTCGGCAACATCGCCGGTGCAGCCGCAAATGTGGCATCGGTACCCGAGCCCTCGTCGATCGCGATCGCGCTGCTTTCGCTGCTATTCGGCTATCGGCTTCGTTGCCAACGTCGTTAAGCCGGAATGCATGGTGCGGTCCTGGGGGGCGAATACTATGCGGTTCCAGGTATCGAATACTATGCGGTTCGAGGTATTGTAGCCGTCTGGCGATTTTGCATACGCGAAGTTGCAATCGCTGGCTCCGCCGTCGGGGCCAGGACGCTGTGATCGCCTGTCAAGTCCGACGGCAAGATCCCCACGTGTTCTTCGCCTTTCGTATCTGTTATCCTAATGCCTTGCTGAAACTGCACGAAAAGGCGAGGAGACGCGGATGCGGCGATATAACCAACGGTTGGGGTTGATCTTCTTTGCGGTGTATACGCTGCTATACATCGGCTTTGTGGCACTCAATGCCATCTCCGCCGAGACGATGGAAATGACACCGGTGGCGGGGATCAACCTGGCAGTCCTGTATGGATTCGGGCTGATGATCGCGGCCATTGTGATGGCGATGGTTTACGGTGCGATGTGCAAGGCGACTTCCGGCAAAACCAGTTCACCGGAGGCGGACGGGGAGGGGCAGCAATGATCTATCAGGCCTCTTATGTAGCCGTGGCGGTTTTTCTGGCGTTTGTTGCGGTGACGTTGGGATTGAGTTTCTATTTGGGAAGTCGTGCGCGTTCGTCGCAAGGTTATTTTACGGCGCACGGGCAGATTCCTTGGTTTATCAACGGCATTGCCTTCGCCGGTGACTACCTGTCGGCGGCGTCGTTTTTAGGCATTTGTGGCATGATCGCCTTTTACGGATACGACGGATTTCTCTATTCGATTGGATACCTTGCCGGCTGGATCGTGGCGTTGTTCGTGATCGCCGAACCGATGAAGCGGTTGGGGCGATTTACATTTGCCGATGCCCTGGATGCCACATTCAAGTCGCGAGGGATCAAGCTGGCGGCGGGGATCAGCACGTTAGCAGTGAGTATATTCTATTTGATTCCGCAAATGGTGGGCGCGGGGGTATTGATCCAACCACTGCTGGGGCTATCGCACTGGGTAGGGGTCGTTTTGGTGGGAGCGACGGTGATAACGATTGTCGTGACAGCGGGAATGGTTTCGACAACGTACGTGCAATTCCTCAAAGGGTCGTTGCTCGTCGTGTTCAGCGCCGTCTTAACGTTTGCGATCTTGCAGTGAGGATTCATGGTGCGAAATGGCGGAATCGATGGTTATGAGTTTCACACGCTGGGGCCGGTCGAGGTGACGGTGCTAGACGACAATACCTCGACATCATCAAGTGGGGCCGCCGAGAGCAGTCAAGATGTCAGCGACCAGCTGTCGGGATACCGGCTTGTGCCGTCGGACTTGGCGTGGCGTGAAGCGGGATTCGTTCGACTGAAGCGGGACGCCGACGAGTTGCCGACGGTGTTTCGGTTGGAGGAGCTGTCGGAAGGCAATGTGATGTTGCGCGAATGCCAGACAGTACAGACGACGACTAACGGAACCGTGCTGGTGAACGGTCAACCCCAAGGAGAACGCGTCGGCGAGCCGGATCTGCACCCGATCGGCTATGTGTCACAATTGCCGGGCGGTATCAAGGAAACGGGTCGCTTGGGCGTGCTGTCTTTCTTGAGCACCTTGCAGCAGAGCGAAGTTGTGCTGTGGGGCAATCAAAAAATCAAGAGTGCCGATGGCGCGACGGTAACCATTTACTATCCGAAAGTCACTCCCGGCAGCCAGGTGCTTCGGCCGGGTGAGCATCCGACGTTTAAGGGGATCCGCAGCGAGAAATGGTCGGACCGCGTAAATTTCGTATCGCTGATGCTGGCGCTATTTTGTGGGACGGCATCGCTGCCACATATCCTGATTCGATACTACACAGTAAAGGACGAAGCGAGCGCCCGGAAGAGTACGATTGTGGGGATTGCCAGTATCGCGTTCTTCTATGTGTTGACTCTCTATATGGGATTGGGAGCCATGACCAGCGGTGCCCTGGATGTGACGGACAGTAATATGGCGGCACCCCTGTTGGCCAAGAGTATCAACGAATGGCTGTTTGCGATCATTTCGGCCATTGCGTTTACGACGGTATTGGGTACGGTCAGTGGTTTGATTCTCGCTTCCAGTGGTGCGGTGACACACGATCTGCTGATGAGTATTGGTGGATGGGAAATGACCGATCACGAGCAGGTGCGAGTGGCGAAGCTGTCATCGGTCGTGATTGGAGCGGTGGCAGTCGTGCTGGGGATCGTATTCAAAGAGATGAACGTCAGCTATCTGGTAGGTTGGGCGTTCAGCGTGGCGGCGTCTGCCAATGTGCCGTCGTTGGTGATGCTGCTCTTCTGGCGCGGGACAACTCGACAAGGCGTCATTGCGGCCGTGATCGTGGGGATGGTCAGTTCGTTGGGCTGGATCCTGCTGAGTGCGGATACCTACGTAAAAGTCTACGGGCTTTCTGCTGAGATGGCAAAAGTCCCGTTCAGTCAGCCCGGGATCGTGACCATTCCCTTAGGGTTTGTGACGTTGGTTGTTGTATCCTTATTGACGGCACGCCGCGATTAACCAAGATCCACGGGTTTGCTGCGAACACTCGACAGCGGCACGACCGGGCCGTTACGATAGACACTGGTCCCACTGCAACGAGATAAGGAAGAAAATACGATGATGGCGACTTCTTTTTCCGAGATTGTGCTCGTAATCCTCGCAATTCTAGGGGGAGTGGGAATACCCTTGGGGACCCCGCCGTTACCGGAAGATGCCAAGTTAATGAATTTGGCCCCGGAAAAGTGCCTTTATTACGTCTATCTGGCGGGGACGGCCGAGCCGGATCGGCAGAGCAAGAATTCGACGGAACAGTTATTGGCGGACCCGGAGATCAAGGCATTGGTCAATGACCTCATCAAACGCTACGACGCGTTGTCGGCCAATATGGAACAGCAGGAGGGACTGGGAAAGGCGGGAAGCGTATTGGGCAAGCTCGCACTTGTGCGGCCGACGGCACTGTATGTGTCGAATGTTGACTTCCAACAGGTCGAGCGCGAGGGTGTCAACGTGCGGATGGTTGATCGCACGTTTACTGCGGAAGGGGCGTTGGTGATACATGTTGGCGAGCAGCGTGCGGAAGTGATGGAAGTGTTGCGGGATGTTGTGAAGCAGATGGGAAATCGAGCGGCGAAGGTTGAAGCCAAGGGCACGACGTTCGCCTCGTTAGTGGCCCCCGATGGCAGGAGCCACATCCAATTTGGATTGCACGGTGAATACTTGATTTCAACACTTACCACGACCGATGATGCTAAACACCTTGAGGCCTTGATTGATCGGATGACGACCGCCCCGCCGGCCTGGTTGGTGGAGGCTCGCAAGCAAGTGGATGTACCACGGTTATCCACGTTTGCGTATGCCGACATGCCCGCAATTATGGCTCCCGTGCAAAAAATGTCAGGGACCGACATCGATGCGTTTCCGATTCTATCCGAACTACGCACTTTCGTGGCATCGACGGGACTGGATGGCCAGCGTTGCCGTAGCCGCACACTTTTTCAACACAGCGAGGGTGGTTGGCTCGAGTCGATCGGCAAGCAGCGGTTGAATACCGACCTCGCCAAGTCGATTCCGAGCGATTCAACCGTGGCGGTTGGTGCAGCGATTCCCGGTGAGCAAGTCTATGATGGCGTATTCGAGATACTGGGTAAAATGAATCCTGAAATGACAGGATTTGAGCAGCAAATGTCTGGCGAAATGCAGAACCAATTTGGCTGGACATTTCGCGATTTGCTGGCGGCGATGGGGGACCAATGGGCGATTTACGCATCGCCGGAGGATGGTGGAATTGCAACCGGATGGGTGCTGGTCACGACGGTTCGGGATCAGAAAAGGTTGCAGGAGATATCGGATCGCTTTCAGGGGTTTGTGCAACAGATGCACAACAGCGATAGCGATCCGGTGGTGCGCGAGATCGAATTTAGTGGCAAGAAGATTTACTCGTTCTTCGTACCCGACGACGACTTTGTCGTGACGCCATCGTGGTATTTTGATCAAGATCGGGCGATGATTAGCTTGTTCCCGCAGGCGATCAAAGGGGCTTTGCGCACGGACGGAACAGCGACCGGATTGGCTGACGTACCGGAGGCTGCGGAGGCAATCAAGGGCGATGGCACACCAATCGTTGTCGGTTATGTCGACACGGCCACGATTCTGAAGGTAGGTTATCCCGCGCTACAGGTTGCGGCGCAGGTTATTCTGGGGCAAATGCAAGGACGCGAGTTTCGGAATGCACCGCCGGCGATACGTGAAGCAACCGAAGGGCTGGATCCTACTCTCTTGCCGTCCTTGCGAGCACTTGTGCGGTACGTCAAGCCATCGACGTTTTCGCTGCGAGCAACACCGGAAGGGTTGCGAGTGGAATCGTCGCGGACGCTGCCCGGTGCGAACGTAGGGGCGGTGGCACCAGTGTTGACTGCCGCGATGCTGCCGGCGGTTGACGCGGCACGTACGGCGGCGATGCGAAATCAGGCGATGACCAACGAAAGGCAGATCGTGTTGGCGCTGCTGAACTACGAATCTGCGTATCAACGATTCCCACCGGCGTATTCGGTGGACAAAGATGGAAAACCGCTGCTAAGCTGGCGCGTATTGATCCTGCCATTTCTAGAAGAAAACGGCTTGTACCAGGAGTTTCACTTGGACGAACCGTGGGACAGCCCCCACAATCGCAAGTTGATTGCTCGAATGCCGCAGGTCTATCATTCTCCCGTCAGTCACGCTGATCCCGGCAAGACGAGCTACTTGGGGATCGGCGGAGAGAAGGGGATGTTTTGCAAGCCAGATGAGCAAGGGCACGGGATTCGGATTGCGAAGATTACAGACGGTACTTCCAACACGATTGCCATCGCAGAGGTGAGCGACGAGATGGCGGCGATTTGGACTCAGCCTGTTGACTACACGCCCGATCCGCAAGAGCCGATCAAGGGCATCCCGGGACTTTGGCCGGGTCGTGTGATGTTGATGGGATTCGTGGACGGCCACGTATCGCAGATTCCGGCCGATATCGATGCGGACACAATCTATGCTGGTTTTACTCGCAATGGTGGCGAGCCGGTGCGGATCCCGTAGAAGTGACGTTGAAGTGCCCGCAGGTTGTCGATGAAAGGAATATGGTGTGGAGCCGCGAGCGAAGGGAGTACTTGAGTCGTCGCTGTATGTAGACGATTTGCGTGCGGCGGCGAAGTTTTATGGCCAGTTCCTGGGATTGGAAGAGGTGCTTCGCGAAGAGGGACGGCACCTGTTTTATCGTTGCGGAGCGGGGATGCTACTGTTGTTCCTGCCCGATGCCTCCTGCCATCCTTCCCATGTACGTCAGCAGTTGATACCTCCGCATGGCGCGCACGGTCCGGGTCATTTGGCGTTCCGTGTGGATCATGACGAAATCGCGTCGTGGCGGCAACGCTTGGCGGAAGCGCAGATTCCGATTGAAAGCGAAGTACGCTGGCCCAATGGTGCGCGCTCGCTCTATTTTCGTGACCCGGCGGGCAACAGCATTGAGCTCGCCACGCCGGATTTGTGGGGCATTGTCGATTGATGAGCGAGATTATTGTGCCGACTTCTTGAAACGCCGCATGAGATTGACACAATGGAGCTTTAGACTGTCGCTCCACGCCCAACGGCCAACGGGTGACGGATGTAAGCCCCAGCGCCGCAGTGTGCGATTAAGCCGATGCAATGATTGGCGGTCACGCGACTGGCTCGTTTGGAATGTGATGCTAAACGAAATGGAAACTTCGGGACCGTTTTGGACGTAGTGCGGCGCGACGACCGGAAAGTGCAGGCCGTCGCCCGGAGTCAAGATGTAATGGTGTTCGCGGTCGCGAACTTGCTCGTCAAATACCAGATTCCGGTGAGCACCGCAGAAGAATTCTTCGATTGTTTCCTCGGAGATCACCTCGCGATCGTCGGCATCGTACATAAAGACCTCCTTGGTACCGCGGACTTGCAGGAGGAAGTTGTTTTCGGGGTCGATGTGGTACGGCGTTACTGATCCGGGCGATGAGATGAAAATAAAGCCTTCGCGGCGACACATGCCTGGTGCGATAGCGTTGGTGTACGATTCGATTTCGTTGAGGCATTCGTCGAGCAGCGCGGCGTATGCCGGGTGTTGCTCGACGTTCTTGAGCACCAGCCACGAACGACACTCTTCGATCCGCTGGATCGTTTCGGCAACGGTCAGTCCGTTGCGGGGTGTCAGCTGTGGATTCTGAGTAATCGGCAGATCGCCGGCATTATATTCGACGCGGTCGGTGGGAAGTTCCTGGGACAATTCGACGAGTCGTGACAAATCGAACAATGGGTGATTGCTGAGTTCATGCTCGATCAGGAATGGACGACGGTTGAAGCGAGCGGCGAAGACGTCGCGGCGTAAGGAATTCAGATGCGGACCAACAACGGTCATTTGCATTGGCATGATTGGTTTCCTTTGGAGAGTAAAACAAGGTTGACTCGAGCATGGTGCGGGGGCCAAATCGCTGATGAGTTATTCAGGGCGATTGCAGACTGTGTCACGAATCCACTTGAGCAGTGGCGTTGTGGCGATCGTCAAGTCACCGGGTGCACAACCGGTGGAAAAGAGAATCGTCTGGACGATGCGGCGATCGGGCCACAGTGGATTGATCAGCGAATGGCTGGGCATTGCACATGAATCCATCCAAAGCGTGGTGGGGAGCGAGTGCAGCTGTCGGATATTCTCCAGTTCCAGCAGGGCACCGGGGCTGTATTCGGCGAACCGTTCATCGTAGGCGATTTTGAACGCAAACCCACCTTGGCCGCTGAGCAGATTGCACTTCATGGCGACGGGGACATCGTTGACGTCAAGGGACATCATCATCAAGCTTCCGCGCTCGTGCGCCGTTCGTAAAGCGTCACGGAAAAATGTCGCGTCGGTGGCCTCACAAGCCAAAGCGGTCGCACTCCTTTGTTTCCAACCGCTTGATTCCAGTCTGAGAAACTGGTCGACCCACGCGTCAACGTCGCCCGCATCATTGAGCGACCGAAACGACACTCGATGTTGTTCTTCCAGCCGACGCAGTTGGCGTTTCAACTCGTGGCGGCGTTTGCGAGACAGATTGTTCTGCAGGAAGTCATCGGCCGAAAACTCGCGCAAGAAGAACGCACGCGTATAGCGGTCGAGAGTGAGATAGCCTTGCTGCCGGTGATGAAGTGTTTCGACCAACAATTTGTGAAACGGCCCTTCCCCGGGCGACATTTCCATGCGCATCAGCGGGACTCGCATTGCCGGGCTGGCCAGGAAGTCCAGGAACGTGTTTAGTGTCTCTTGAGCGACGTCAGTGCGAATCAGTGGAGTTGAGAGATAGCATTGGTGGTGGCGCCACAGCGCGACACAGCGTTGTCCAGCGTGACGCGTGTGTACGATCGGAAACAGGCCGCATAGCACGCGGGGGCCGTCGGGCCACTTCCTGCGTGGAGCGTCGACGGCGACGATGCCAACGTGTTGACTGGTCCCCCAAGCCTTGAGAGCTGACTGAAGCAACGGCGGTTCATAAAACACGTTGGGTTCCAGTGCGCGTTCGACGAGTCGCCACCAGCTGTCTCGCGTTGCGTCCAGATGGGACAACACGTCGTTGGGAGGGATGTAGGTCGCTGTTAACGTCTGCCCTGGCAGATCGTCACAACCTGCCTCGAATGGCGGTTGTGCTCGCCCGGCAACGGGGAAACGGGGCAGTTGCAATGGAGAAGCGACGGACGGTTGGATGAGCATGGGTAGCGACTTCAATGGGCCATAATTCCGTAGCGGCGACGGGACCGTTCTCTTGCAACCGTCATTCCGATTCCAGCGAATTCTTCGCGAAGCAGCAAAAAGGCTGCAAAAACGCCTGGTTTGCCAGCGAAGCCACTTGGTGCCACGTTGTGGGAACGCAACGTTCGCCGCAAGTTGGGTGGTCAAATCACGGCAATCTATGTCCATCGCCACCACGCGCCGGGCCCGAAGTTTACGTGGCGGGCACAGCCGTTCGGTTGGCGGCTATGTCCCGGCGGACGGAGCGTTCGAGAGCCCTGTTAAAGGCATCCGATGCTATGTGGACGGGCAAGTCAGCGTAGATGATGCGTCAAATTGCTGCAAATTACCGCAATTAGCGATGGCGCGATATTTGCTGCGGCCAGTAACCGTTGTAAATGGTGCATGCGAGAGCGTTGGATAGTGACGAAACATCGATGAGGGGGATGGATAGCGAACGACCGGTGGCATCGATTCTGATCGTTGACGATGATCCGCACTTGCCGACGGTGGTATCGAGCCTCTTTGAACAGCAAGAAGCACGCGTTCGCTCGGTCGGACTAGCCAGTGCCGTGGCTGCCGCGATTTCGGAACAGGTTCCGCATGTGGTGCTGTTGGACTACCTGCTCCCAGACGCAGCTGGCCTGGATGTTCTCGAACAGTTGCGTCGGGACTTTCCCCGTTTGCCGATCATATTTTTGACATCGGGAACCACGGGGGTGACGACTTCCCAGGCGATGAAACTAGGAGCGTTTGATTGTTTGAACAAACCACTTCAGTACGGACAACTACGTCAAAGTATTGAAGGAGCATGCACGCATCGGATCGTCTTCGAATCACCCAGGGTTCACCACGAGAGCGTCGGAGATGCCCGTACGTTTCCGTTAGTCGGCCAGAGCGAGGCGATGCGACGGATTTTCAAGCAGATCGGTCGTCTGTGCAACGATCATCAACCGATCTTGATTGTTGGCGAGCCGGGAACTGGTAAGGAGGCGATTGCCCGCACTATCCATGCCGCTGGCGGTGGGGCAGTGGACTCGTTTGTCGCCGAAGACGCACCAACGTTGGCGGAGGCACATTTGCATGAGCTATTTTCGTCGGACGAGATCTCGACACTCTATCTTGCCAACGTCGACCTTGCTGAAGCTCGTATTCAATTCTTGCTCTGCAGATACTTGCAGTCCGCCAGTTCAAGTCGCTATGTCGGTCGAAGGGTACGGTGTCGCGTTATTGTAAGTTGTGATAGAGAACTATCGCATTCTCTTGCGAAGGGAATGGTACGCCGTGACTTGTACTACACAGTCGCATCCAACACGATTGAAGTCCCCCCGATTCGCAGCCGCCGTGTGGATGTGCCATTGTTAGTGCAGCACGTTGTCAACAGTATTTCCATGCAGCTGGGATACGGGCCAGCGACGGTACCTGACGACGTGATGCAGGTGTTGATGGCCTATTCCTGGCCGGGTAACGTCCACGAGATGATCTGTATCGTCCACCGATGCTTGGCGGAGAGTGGCGGGTGTGTGAGTGCGGAAATGTTGGCGTCTGAGTTAGCGTTTGCGAAGCATGTGTTGCGTGTACGCCCGGACGAAAGCGGACCTGAGATAGTAACGAATTGGAATCAATTCGTCGGCCAGCGACTTATCGCCGAATGTGAAGATGTTTACGAGCAGGCGATTACCGAAACGGAAAATCACGTGTTGCGGATCGTATTGACGCATACTTCCGGAAATCAGGCGCATGCCTCGCGCATCTTAGGGATGACCCGCGCGAGCTTACGCAAGAAGCTACGTTTGTTACGATGGGATCCCAAAGCACTCTAGCAAAACTCGCCGCTCGTCAATAGACATCGCGCAGGTATCGCCCTTGCCGCTTAAGCTCAGCCACGAATGACGCAGCCTTGACGTCGGAGGGAGTGTGCTGATCGACGATGTCGTGTAGTGCTTGGTCCACATCGAGTGCCATGCGACGTGCATCGCCGCAAACATAGAGATAGGCGCCATGCCGTAGCCATTCCATCAATTGACCACCGTGTTCCAACATTCGGTGTTGTACGTAGATTTTTTGCGGTTGGTCTCGGCTAAAGGCCGTGTCCAATCGAGTGAGAACGCCGCGATCAAGGAGTCCTTCAAGTTCGTCGCGATAGAGATAGTCGTACTCCTCACTTCGATCGCCGAAGAACAACCAACTGGGGCCAATCGAGATACCGGATCGAGCGACTATCTCTCGTTCCTGCAAGAAGGCTCGAAACGGTGCGATGCCCGTGCCAGGTCCGATCATGATCATCGGGGTTTGCGCGTCTGCCGGAACGGTGAATGTGTTCGATGCATGGACGAAGATCCGTAGTTGGTCGCCGCATACAACTCGGTCCGCCAACATCGTGGAAGCGACTCCCTTCCGTTCGCGTCCTCGAAGCTGATTCGTTACTCGGCCAACCGTAAGGTGTACTTCGTGAGGATGCGCGGCTGGCGAACTGCTAATGGAGTAGAGTCGGGGACGCAACGCAGCCAGCGCCGTGACAAAGCGATCGACGGGTACGTAGCACGCGCAGGCGGTTAGAATGTCCAGCACGTCCATGTCCTCACGGTGCAGGCCCTCATGGGATTCATCGTTAGCAAACGCCTTAAGCCCATTGCGCCCTTCTTCCGTGATGGTTTGTTCCAGCAGTAGTTGGATTAACGCGTCAGTGATTTCGTGCAGGTCACAATCGTTCTTTAGGACATCCGCCAAGGTTGCAGGGGCACCATCTCGTCTAACCATTGGTGCATCAGCGTGGCTACCCAGCGCAGAAACGAGGTTGGCTACCAACTCCGGGCAATTCGATGGCAGGACACCGAGCGAGTCGCCTACGCGATACGTGAGGGACGTGTGTGCCACATCGATAACGACATGCGTTGTGTGCTTGTCGGACCCGGGGGCATTCAGTCGGCAGGTGGATTTGAGGGTGGCAACGTGCAGTGGAGGTGTGTTTGGCCCCGCCGCCGAATCAGTCGTAGCAATAGGCTTGATGGACGCCTGATAAACGTCTGATGTTGTCGGTTGTTCGTCTTTCAGGATGCGTTTGATGGCCTTTGCCGTTTCTCGGCCTCCGGGTGAGCAGAGAGACGGATTCGCCTCGTTTCCATTGGCAAGCGCCTCTGAGTAAGTCTTGCAGAGGTAACCGCAAGCGCCGCAGTTGAGTTGCGCCATGGCGGACATCAAGCGACGGGAAAGTGGGCGATCTGTCGCTAGTCTGAGTCGTTCTTCAAGTGGCAAGGTAGGATCGTGCCACGGGAATTCTTCGTGCTCGGCCGGGGCAGTGGAAGGGCCTGATGGCTGATCGTCGGAAGCTGTTGTCGCTGGCGAATCGAGAAACGTGGCGATCCGATTGACGGGCAGCTGATCTCCGCTCGGCACTGCGAGCCATCCGGCGAGAAATCCATTAAGCCAAGCGCGTTGTTCCTCGTTAAATGGAGCGGACTCCGGAATGATTTCAATCATGGTCGACTCGGATTCTAATGAACACTACTGAGTTTGGCAGATAAGAGTCACTGGCACTGAATAGACGCGGCGGGAGACACATGGGTGTAACACCAACTGAGCAGCTCGTCTAACGTGTGTCGGTTCGTGAAGGCGGCGAACGACTCGTCCGCGTCCAAACGTCGTGATTGGTATGCATTGATCAGTCGCAGCACTAATGGGGGAAGATCGTCAAAGCGTACACTTGAACAAAGTTGTCGTGCGATATGCTGTCGCGATCCCGAGCCTCCGCCCACGAAGACATGGTAGCCCTCGACTATCTCGTCTCCGTCTTCAACGCCGGTGGCCTGTAGCCCGATATCGCCGATGTAGTGTTGGGCACATGAATGATGGCAGCCAGTCAAGTGAATGTTTAGCGGCTGATCAAGTTCGGTACGTTCGTCGACATACGATGCCAGCTGCATTGCATGGGCCTTGGTGTCGGCTGCGGCATACTTGCAGCCGGCGTTTCCAGTGCAGGCTACCAGTCCGGCGCGCACGTTGCTGGCACGCCAATCGAGCCCCAATGCCTCCAGTTCCATCTCGACGGCGGATTGGTCGGTGGATCGTATGTTGGGGATCACCAGGTTCTGCCAAACGGTGAGGCGAAGTTGGCCATCGCCAAATTGAGTGGCGATGCGGGAAATGCCGCGCATTTGCACGGCGGTCAATCGGCCGACGGGAAGAACGACGCCGACGTAGGACATTCCCGGTTGCCGTTGCGAATGCCAACCGATGTGTGCGAGCCGATTCTCGTTGTCGTACGTGACGACCTGATCGGCCGGGATGCGGGCCAGCGGGAAGGTCAGTTCTGCGGCGACCATTTCCAGGAACTTCGTGAAGCCCCAGGCGTCGAGCAAGTATTTCAACCGAGCCTTCTTACGGTCCGTGCGATTGCCATGCGCGATAAATACTTTCACGATTGCAGTGGCGACCATCACGCATTGGTCCGGCCGAACGAGAATGCCAGTGTCGCGCGCGAAGTCCAGATGACCGGTAATACCACCAAGGCCGAGTTGGAAGTAGACTCCTTCCGGGCAATCCGACGTTGCATATTCGGCTGGAAGCCGCACCGCGTGAAAGCCAATATCGTTGGTATCATCAAGGGACGAAATCGAGCCACCACCATCAAAGGCAATATTGAATTTCCGTGGCAGCCCGTATAGTTCGCGATGTTGTAGTATGTGATGGTGTAGTTGGCGGGCCAGTGGCAGCGTTTCGATAGCTTCTTTCGGGTCGATGCCGCTGAGCGGGCTTGCTGTAATGTTGCGGATGTTGTCCGCGCCGGCGCCCGAGTTGAGGATTCCCAGGTCGCGGAGCGCGAGCAACACGTCCATCGAGTTGTCGGCTGCAATCTCACGAAGCTGCAAGTTCGCGCGGGTCGTGACGTCGGTGAAACCACCGGCGAAATGGTCGGCAATATCAGCCAACCCATGCATTTGGTGGGCGGTAAGAGCACCACCAGCAAAACGCAGGCGGCACATGTACGAGTTCTGTGCCGGAGCAACGTAGAACATGCCAAAATGCTTCTGCAGAAACACGTCGGTCCCCTTGGGAAACTGTCCCTCGGCCGCACGTAGCATCATCGCGTCCCAAAGTGCGGACACGTGGATGTCGCGTTTCGCTATCTCTTCGGCGCACAGGGTACCGCCGGCGGAAACCTGCTGCTGTTGTGCCGCGGCCATCCAGCAGTCTGGACTGTCGATGGGGATCGGCGGGACTTCAGGCCGTGAGTTCGCCGGGCATTCGACGGCACCGGCCCCGGTAATCACGGGCAGCCCGCGGATTTTTCGCGCGACGTCGGTTCCCATCGCCAACCCCTGCAAATAGTTCTTCTGCGTGGGCGTGAAATCGTTCGTACCCGTGGCTGGTGCAGTCGCCGGTTCTTCGAGCGGAAAGTTGTGGTTGTGTTTGATCATGGTCGGAGATCTACCAGATGTCTAAAGGATGATGGGCGAATGTTCAACACGTTAGTCATGCTTACGCGAACCATGACCTGCCTGATTTGCTCTTTGGATATTGACACAAGAATACTTGTAGGATGGTTGATGTGAGTGAGGATCGAAGTGAGCGAGCGTCAATCGGTTGGTGGTCTCGTAGTGCATCGGCAAGAAGACCTGTCCTCTTCCCACCGTTGGCGTGATGAAGGCGGTCACTTCGGCGGCACCGCGGCGTGAGCGAACGGTGACGATGTCGTGCGGGTGAATATTGAGACGTCGGGCATCATCGGGGTGTAGTTCAACATAGGGTCGCGCGGGATGCATCTTTCGCAATACGGGCGACTTGTTCGTGCGGGTTTGCGTGTGCCATTGCGACACGGACCCTCGGCCGGTAAGTGCGACGAATGGGTATTGTTCATCCGGTAACTCGGGTGGCGGTACCGTGGCATCGAAGATGAAGCGAGCGCGTTGGTCGGTGTGATAGAATCTGCCGTCGCCGAACAAACGTCGCTGGTTCGGTAATGTTGAAGGAGATGTCTGGCAGGGCCATTGCACGCCGCCTGCTCGTTCGATCGATGGATAGCCTTCAATACCAGAGAAATCACACGGGGTAGTCCGCGACAGTTCTTTGAGGATGTGAAATACAGTCGCCGGGTCTTTCCATTCTGCGAACATCGGGCCACATCCCCAATATTCGGCGATCAATCGGAAAATGGAAAAGTCCGCAAGTGCTTGACCTGGTGCCTGGGCAACGCGTTTTACGACACCGATGCGGCGCTCGCTGTTGATGAACGTTCCTTCCTTTTCGCCCCACGCCGCCGCTGGTAGTAACAAATCGGCAAGTACCGCTGTCTCCGTGGAATGATAGATGTCCTGTACCACCAGAAAATCCAGTTTTTGCAGCAGTTGCCGGGCATCGTATTGATCGATCCAAGAGTGGGCGGGATTAGTGCAGATTACCCAAAGGGCGCGAATGTTACCGCTGTGAATTCCTTCGAGAATGCGATGATAGGGCCAACTGTTGATGGTGGGAATGACGGCGGGATCGATTCGCAGTCTCTCCGCCACCGTTTGACGGTCTGCGGCACAAGTGAAGTCGCGACCACCCAACAGATTGGTTGTATTGCTGAACAACCGCGAACCCATCGCGTTACATTGTCCCGTGATTGAGTTGGCACCGGTGCCGGGGCGACCAATGTTGCCAGTAAGCAGTGCAAGATTTATGAGTGATTGTGCGGTCCGAACGCATTGGTGGCTTCGGTTGACTCCCAGCGTCCACCAGAATGAGACTCGCGCGCCGTTGTGAATGATCGTTGTGAACTTCTCGATCATT
>JAGQPD010000436.1 GCA_020426865.1 Planctomycetales bacterium | reverse complement strand
CTACGGAACCGAAGGTTACTGGTTCGAATCCAGTGGGGTGTATTCCTTCTTAGGCCCCTTCATTTCGTGAAGTAACGGCTCCGTCGGCCTTCTCATCCACTTCGAGGACACGCAGGAATGCCTTGCTGGCATATAATTGACTGCCAAATTTACTCCTGTGTTTTCGCTCCGCCAATCTTGGCTTTGCCAACGTGGTTGTTGAAACGCGAGCCCTGATGATCATGCGGAAACGGTTCGATCGCGTTCTGCAAGCCGGCCAACGCGACCTCGATGGCGACGACGATTGGCGGAAGGCCGTTCTCCATCACCCGTGCCCAGTGTGCCACGAAGCCGTATTCGACACGATGATGTACTGCGTCCGTCGCACCGTGAATACATGGCACGACCAATCGGCATATGGATTTTCATCCAGAGGGCTTTCCGGGAGCCGCCCGGCTTTGACCTTTGTGCTCAGTTCCTGTGTAAGACGAAGAATCATCCCACCTCGAACGAGCCGATAACGTGACCGTGCACGACAATACGATCTCCGGGAACGCCCAAGGAATTTATATCGTCAACGACCCGTTGGACTTGGCCGTTGGTAACGTCATCACGGCCAATCGCGTCGGAACCGACAGAGACGGCCTTATTGCCATTGCAAATGGAGTTGGGATCAACGATGGCGGAACGAATACGCAAATTGGTGGCGAGGCGATTGGCGAAGGTAACGTCGTATCGGGGAATGAATTCGACGGTATCATCGTTGGTGTGACAACTGGTACTCAGGTTGTAGGAAATCTGATTGGCACGGACATCAACGGAACAGGCGTCCTCGCCAATGGTGGCGGAGGCATTGCCGGGGGTGGATCGAATGGTGCCGTGGTCGAACGCAACATTGTGGCCGGTAACGGCACGGCCGGCATCGGTATCAGCGCTAACGACACCCTCGTGACTTCGAACCTCATCGGCGCATCGCTTGACGCTGAACCATACAGTATCGGACCAGTGTGCCACGACCGGAATGATCGAAATTGGACCATACAAGTGCATCGGATAATGGTAACCGTTCACGGCCTTCGGCCTTGAACGGTTACAGTTTCCCCGTCCGTGCTGCCATTCTACAATTGTTTCGACGCAGGATTCCGCTGGACCCTGACGAGTACACTTGAACGTGAGTGACGAAAACATGAATGACATACAACTTCGGCAGTACAAGTCGAGCGACGTCGATTTAATTTGCGACGCTGTGACGGAATCCAAGGCAGATCTGTCGCCGTGGATGATGTGGTGTCATGAGAACTACTCGCGTCAGGATGCAGTGACGTGGGTTGAAGGACGCCCCGGTGCCTGGGAACGCAACGAGAGTTGGTCGTTCCTTGTAGTAGAACCATGCGGACAGTTGCTCGGCACCTGTGGCATCCATCGCATTGATTTGCTTAACGGCGTCGGCGAACTCGGCTACTGGGTGCGGTCTTCGATGATCGGCCAGGGAATCGCGACCATAGCCACAAGGAAGTTGTGTCAGTGGGCCTTCGCCGAAAAAGGAATGCATCGCATCGAAATCATTATGTCAGTGGAAAACATCGCGAGTCAACGAGTCGCCGAAAAGGCAGGGGCCGTTCGTGAAGGAGTCCTTCGCCAGCGGATCGTGCTGCAAGATGGACGCCACGATGCCTTGATGTTCGCCGTGCTGAAGGATTAACAAGGCCCTCTATCTTATTTTTTTGAGTTGCGCAGCCGGAACGTCACGACGATGGCGATTGCGCCAGCGGCAACTACGGTCACCATCAGGACCCAGAGCGGGATCGATACAAAACCCGCGATGGGACCATCGTTACCTTGGCGAAGGAAACAGATGATGAGAGACCCTTTGTCGATAGTAAAGCTCACTCGGGGCACCGCGGCATCTCCAGATCCTTGTGGTTTCGTGGCCAGAGGCTAGCGTTAATTCTATCTAATCGGTGCTATAATGGCAGCGGGGGGCGGCGGTGACCACCGTAATCATTTCCCTTGCGCACATATGGAATTGTCACCATGTCTCCGTCATCTCGTACTCCCGAAGGCGACCCGGTTGAATGTTCCGTCTGTCATGCCGTCTCGCTGGTGGATCTGTCGCGTCCACCGGGAGACACGGTGTGTCCAAATTGTGGACTACACATGTGGAATGACGTGGCAGCAACGCGAGTGCGCCGTGTAAACCAAGTGATTGGAAAGTTTCTCGACGAGTTGGAGATGTTGGTCATAACTCGTGATTCCTTGACGTACACACGGCGATTCATGGTAGCTGGCCTGCACTCGCTGCTTGCCGCCCATGGAGCCATCCTATGGACGATTCGACCACGGTCGCTAAACTTTTGGAAGCAACGGCTCGCATTAGATTGCTTTGCGGGAACTTGCGATACCGCAGAATTCGCCCGTCAGGTTGTCGGACTCGGGCAGCCCATGATGTGCGATGTCAAATGGTCGTCAGGTGCCTATCTTTTGCTTGGCGTACCGCTGGTATTGGGGGGCCGGGTTGTTGGCGTGATCGAAGTTGTTCAGCGAAATGTCGAGTCGACGGCGGTACGAAATGGATATGTGCGATTTCTCAAACAAGTGGCACGGATCGCTGCACCATTAGCTGCCGGTCGGGCAGAGATGCATTAGCCATGCCCGTGTTCACAATGGCAAGCCAAGCAATCAACCCAATTGCGCCTGATGCCTCGAGGTTCGAGGTATTGCAAGGTGTCGCGGCTGTCCCAGCCATCATCCGACAATGCGTCGCAGTCGACCCGATCCATTGCATTCATCCGCGCATCAGTGTGACGCCGAGCAGGCTCGCCGATCAATAGTGAAATTCGCCGTGGACGAGGGACGCGGCCACATCGTTGCGAGGATTCTTGGCAATACGGCGAGTTGATTGGCTTGACGAGATTTTCCGGCTATATTGTTGTCCGTCAGACCGATCGCCCGGCGTGTAGCGTCGGGGACCGTCAGACGGGTGTGTATTGGACGCAATTCGTAGTTGCCGTTTCGTGGCAAGTAACGATTTCCAGGCAGATCGCGAAGCTATAGAAGTTTGCATTTGGGCGTTGAGCTGCTGAATATGAGTTCCGTGCGACGATCGACGTTAATGTTGGTGATCGTG
>JAGQPD010000435.1 GCA_020426865.1 Planctomycetales bacterium | reverse complement strand
CGTGGCCGTCCGCTGGCCCCGTGCCTGCCTTACATGTTAGGGTCGCCGGGTACCTGTCGTCCAGAGCGTTTTCGGTTCGCCGACAGTTTTTCCGTCCGATCACATCTCCCTCGCCCGACCTCCGCTTGTTCGACCGACGCTCGACAGATTCCCACATCATTGGCCAGGAATCGGGAACCCCAATTCCTTGTCCACGACATTACTTAAGGGCCCATTTGTCAGGAAAGATCTCAAGTTGTTGCAGAAAAAATCTGTGGTCACGTCCAAGCGGTTGGCCGACTGGGCACCCACGTGGGGCGTGATCATCACGTTTTCCATATCCCACAGAGGGCTTTCGTTTGGCAAAGGTTCGGACTCCGTAACGTCCAGTCCTGCTCCACCCAAGTGGCCTTCGCGCAGTGCTTCCACCATGGCCTGTTCGTCCACCACGGGCCCGCGCGCCACGTTAATGAAAATGCTGCCCGGCCTCATTTGAGCAAACTGTTGGCGGCCCATCATGTGATGCGTGTAACTGTTTAGCGGGACCGCCATGATCACAATGTCCGATGCTTTCAGCAGCTGTTCGAGTTCGTCGCAGTGGTAGATCTCTTCCACACAATCGGGGACCTGCACAAGATCGGGGAACATGTCCGTTGCCACGATCCTCACATTCCACGGTGCCAGGACCTCGACTATTCGCCGACCATTGCCCCCCATTCCAACGATGCCGACGGTTTTACCATGCAGGTCCCAGGTCGGCTGCCGAACGAACTGATGCTGCTGCTGTTGGCGAAAAAACAACGGGATCTGGCGTAGCACCCCCAGCAGCAATGCAATGGTCTGCTCGGCGACAGGCTTGGCAAACAGTCCGGACGAGCTGGTGACGGTAATGTTCGAGGCGATCACGGATGGGACCAGACAATGGTCCATTCCGGCCGCCGAGGAATGGATCCAGCGCAGCCGGCCTAGCTGGACGACTTCGTCCCACGGGACGGGCACTTTGGCATGCCCGCAAAAAATGTCGGCCTCGAGAATCGCTTCGGCGATCCGTTCCTGACCGGCGTCGAGAACCTGCCATGGATCGTCGGTGGCTTCGGCCACGGCACGAGTGATCTGGGCGACATGGTGTGATTGCAGCGGGTAGCAAAGTACGATGTTCACGCGACTTCGGGCTCCGTGGAGGTGAGAAATCCCGCAAGCTGGTGGTTGGCAGCGGGGCAAATCTTGACAATAATTAATTGCGGGAATATTCGTAAGTCCTGCAACGCGACCCACGATAACCGTAGCGCCCGCCTTTTGACCTATCTCGGTCGTTGGTTAAGTTCCCGCATTATCACTAACCGAATTGCTTGATTCCTCACTGAGGAGACCCAGTACGTGCCCCGTGTTCCCGCCAGACTTGGTTTGACAGCAGTGATCGCGATCGTCTGCCTGCGGCTCGCGATCGGATGGCATTTCTTTACTGCGGGTGTGGAAAAATTCAGCCCGACGTTCAGTTCTCGCCCGTTTCTGGAATTGGCGACAGGTCCTTTTGCACCGCTGTACCAGAATCAGATTCCGGACCGCTGGGGGGAAGAGCAGTTGGACATAGAGAAGCGTGACGAGTCCTGGCAAAACCTTCGTGAATGGGTGGTCAACAACCTTGGTGTCGACAAGGACGAGGCCAAGAAGGTTTATGCCGACCACAAGAAGTTGATGGATGATTATGTGAAAGAGAAGGGAAGCGACATCGAAAAGTATCTCTTCGAGGTCGAACGGTTACGATTGGCGGAGAACAACGAAGGGACTCGAGGCGTAGCAAAGGAAGTCGAATTCCAGCGTGAATGGGTGGTCGACAAGAACCGCGAATTGCGAGGATCGTCCAAGGCCTGGATTGCGGACATCGAAGCTTACGACGACGCCTATCGCGGTGACTTGTTGGCGCTCGTCAATGACGAAAACACGTCCAAGGTGTTGCCCGCCAAGCCCAATTACTCCATCAAGTGGATCGACCGCACCGTCTTGTACTGGACGCTGGGTGTTGGCATCCTGCTGATATTAGGTTTGTTTACGCGGACCGCATCCATCGCCGGCGCGTTGTTTTTGTTGTCGGTCTTGTCGACGCAGCCCCCTTGGGTCAAGGGAGCGGAGACGACCTATTGGAACTATCAACTTGTTGAATTGATCGCATTGGTGTTTCTGGCGGCGATTGCCGCGGGGCGCTTCGGCGGTCTTGATTTCTTCATCCATCATTTCTGCTGCTCCCCCAAAAAAGAGGGCTCACGATGAACCTAACACCTGAAGAACGTGAAATTGGTCGCGAGAATTACTACGATGCGTTAGGTTACAGCTACACGCGTCGTGATTTTCTCAAGGGAGCTCTGGCTGCCGCTGGCGTCTCCGGCGCCGGGCTTGGCGCGATGTATTTTGGATATGAACCGAAGTTGACCGATCCGGTGCGGATTGGCGTAATCGGTACCGGCGACGAGGGAAACATCCTTATTGGGGCGTTGAACCCCGATTTTGTGCAAGTGATCGGCATTGCCGACATTCGTCCCTCGAGCATCCACCGCGCGTTCCACGGCGATTGGGGTGGGGGGGATCCCTATTTTACCCACACGTTGCGACCCGGCCTCATGCAGGTCTATGGCTGGAAGACCGAGGATGAGGCGAAGAGTCACGTCACGGTCTACGACGACTACAACGAACTGCTGAAGAATCCCGACATCGAAGCGGTGATCATTGCTCTCCCCTTGCACCTACACGCCCCTGCCGCGATCGCTGCCATGCAAGCTGGAAAACACGTGTTGACCGAAAAGCTGATGGCGCACAACGTGGCGCAATGCAAGTTGATGGGACGCGTCTCCGCCGAAAAAAACTTGTTGCTCGCTACCGGTCACCAGCGCCACTACAGCGTGCTCTACGACAACGCCGTGAACATGATCCGCTGGGGACTGATCGGCCAAATCCACCACATTCGCGCCCAATGGCATCGTGGCAATCTTCCAGGTAGTGACAGCTGGTCGCCACCGTTGCCAGGGGGCGAAATGACGCTCGATCGCAACGGCAAAGAAGTGCACCTCGATCGAATAGCGAAGGAACTCGACCGCTGGCAAAAGGAAATGGAAGGAGACAAAGCCAAAAAGGATAAAAAGTACGCACAGCTCATGGCCGATAAGGTCGCCCAATGGACTCAGTGGGATGCTGATAAACACGTGGCGGCAGCCAAGTTTGGTTACGAAGAATTGTCGTTGCCCAACGGCCGCACCCGGACTGCATTGGAGGAATTGATCCGTTGGCGGTTGTGGAACCGCACCGGTGGCGGTTTGATGGCCGAACTCGGTAGCCATCAATTGGATGCCGCCAGTATTTTTGTTAGCGCTCTGCGTAAGGACGGTAAGAAGGCACACCCGCTGACCGTGCATGCCGTCGGCGGCCGGCATGTTTTTCCGCTCGATCGTGACGCGGAAGATCACGTATATTGTATGTTCGAATTCCCCGGCCCCGCCTACGACGAACAAGAAACGGCGCGCTCTGGATACTACGATGCCGTCAGCGCCTATTACGATCAGAAAGACGGCAAGCCCCCGTTGACGATTCCTAATTACTCCGAAGACCCCAACAAGAAGATCGTCGTTACCTACTCGTCAATCAACGGTAACGGCTTCGGCGGGTATGGCGAGATCGTCATGGGGACCGCCGGTACGATTGTGCTGGAAAAAGAGCAGGAAGTCATGCTCTATTCGAAGGCGTCGACATCCACCAGCGTCGGCGTAACCGAAAACAAGGGGGGCGCGGCCGTACTGGACACGCAAGCTAGTGGCGGGCCACGTGCCGCCGTGGCGAAAGCGGTCGAGGCTTCGGGGCCAGTCAGCCGCGGCTACCGGGAAGAAATTGAACACTGGGCGTGGTGTATCCGAAATCGGGACGCCGAAAACCAGATTCGCTGCAATCCCAAAGTCGCCCTCGGTGATGCCGTGATTGCTCTGACGACCAAAGTTGCCATCGACAAGGCCAACAGCGGCGAAGGTGGATTCATCAAATTCGATGAAAACTGGTACGACGTCGATCACGACGCCACGCCCGATGGCAGCAGCGTCGAAGAAGAAAAGTCGCGGTTGAAGGCCTAGGGCCGCATGCGGCAATTGCCGGGTGACGCGAGGCGAGGTTAAGGCGTCGCCTGTCAGTCCTTTATGAATTTATATCGCAATCAGGAAGAGAAAGCAGACGCTATGGTCGCAGAGAAATGGCCGATAGGAGTTTTCGCCAGCATTGACGCGGGACTTGGCGTGAAGCTGGAAGTGGCACACGAATTGGGTGTTCCCACGATCCAGTTGCATGCCCCGGCCAAGGCGACGCGGACCCCGGAAAACGCTCAGCGGTTTTTGGCCAGGCTCAGTGAACTTGGAATTCGACTGACGGCGGTGTTTGGTGGTTTCGAAGGGGAAAGCTATGCCGACATCCCGACGACGCAACGTACGGTCGGGCTCGTCCCCGCCGAGACGCGCGCCGCTCGGACCCAGGAGATGATGGAGATCGCCGACTTTGCCCGGCTCTTGAATTGCAATGTCGTCGCCCTTCATCTCGGTTTCATACCTCACGGTGGCAGTGACACGAAACTATACGATGAAGTCGTCGCAGTCACCCAGCAACTGTGCGACCACTGTCAACGCAACGGTCAGAACTTGCATCTGGAAACCGGTCAAGAATCGGCTGATGGGCTGCTGCAATTCTTGAACGATACCCAGCGGGATAACTTATTTGTCAACTTCGACCCCGCCAACATGATCCTCTACGGCACCGGCGAACCGATCGCAGCACTGCGGAAAATCAACAGGTTCGTCCGCAGCGTACATTGCAAGGACGCGCTGTGGGCCAAAAACCCGGGCGCCGAATGGGGACAGGAAGTGCCCTTGGGTCAAGGAGCCGTCGGTATGGAAAACTATCTCCGCACGCTCGACGAAATTGGCTACGCCGGGCCTCTGACGATTGAGCGTGAGATTCCCAGCGAGCCCGATCGCCAAAAGGCGGAAATCGGCGGCGCCAAGCATTTGCTGGAAGAGATCAAAGCAAAGCTGATAACGTAGCTTCCGTGATGACGCTTTGCTTACGCCGGTCGCCTTGCCTATGCCAACGGTACGTCGCTATTATCCTGCGCGTTAGCGCCTGATTCTCGCAACGTCGGTAGGATTGTGTTCATGTAGGCAACGGCGATTCCCGCGACGGCTCCCCATAAATGGCCATCCCAAGAAACATGCTTGCCGCTCTGAAATCCTGGGATGATTCCGAATAACAGCGTTGTCCCATACATCACGCCCACCAGCACGGCAATCAACAACGGGACCGGACGTCGTTCGAAATAGCCCGACGCAATCAAAAACGTGATCAGCGAAAAGATCAATCCGCTGGCGCCAACATGCGCCGTCAAGCCAGAACGTGGAAAGGCAAACAGCCACAATAGCGAACCACTCACAAAGACCAATGCTGCCACGGTATACCACGTGTTGGCTCGCGACCCGGCCAGTAAGCCCAACAAGACAACTAACGGTAGTGTATTGCTCATCAGGTGACTGAGATCTTTGTGCAAGAACGGCATGGTCACGATGCCGACCAGTCCCGTCACGGTGCGCGGGACGAGCGACATGGTTTCTTTCAGCGGAACGCCGGGTATCGAGTCTAACAGAAAGACGCCCCAGATGGTGCCTACGAAAATTGCGACCCCCATCAATTCTTCGCGAATGGTGTGTACCGCACTACGATTCACGCTTGGTTCCTTGTGTCATGACTTCTATGCTCGTTGCGACGCGACTGCCGTTTTCGCTTCCGCCGCACGTCATCGCCGTAATCGTAGCACAGACGGCCGGACTCGGGAAATTGCCAGATTTGCACACGGTACGTGCCCATCAATGCAATTGACGGTGTGGGCGGCTTGCAATTTGGATTCGCGTCGTGCACGATATTATTCTTGCCTGGCCTACGCGAACGCCAGATTCCTTGGGGCCAACATCGACTCACCCCCGTTTTTCCAGCAGGTCCGCCATGCACTGCTCTTATCGGTCCTTTGTTCTTCTTTCGGTATCCCACTTGTTTGCCATGGTTGCGATCCTATTAGGGCCAAGTGTCTTGCCATCACGAGCGGCGGAACAATTAAGGCTACATAGCTTCGAGCGTAAGCAGCTGAGTGATGTTTACTATGCCGAAGGGGCCGCGTTTGGCGACCTTGACGGCGGTGGTACGTCGGACGCCTTCTCCGGACCGTTCTGGTATCGTGGCCCGGATTTCACCGAATCAAAGGCGCTCTATCCGCCGAAGGCGCAACCGCGTGAAGGTTATGCCGACAACTTCTTCTCCTGGGTCACTGATTTTAATGGCGATGGTCGCAACGACGTCCTCGTCGTTGGATTCCCGGGAACACCTGCGTACGTCTATCAGAACCCTGGCCCTGCCGGTTGGGATCAGCCCTGGCCCAAGCATCAGGTAATGGATTGGGTGTCCAACGAATCACCTCAATTCGTGCAATTGATAGGTGACGAACGACCTGAAATGGTCTGCTCACGCGACGGACAATTCGGGTATTACTCACCAACTTGGGACAAGCCCTTTTCTACTTGGCCGTTTCGTGCTATCTCCGAGGCGGTCACTGACAAACGATTTGGACATGGTTTGGGGGTAGGCGACGTGAACGGGGACGGACGGATGGATGTCCTCACGCAAAACGGTTGGTACCAGCAGCCTGTGTCGGTGGGTAACGGCGGTGTTGACGATCCGTTGTGGGACTTCCATCCCGTCAAGTTCGCTCCGATCGGTGGTGCCGACATGTTTGCCTACGACGTGGATGGGGATGGTGACAACGATGTGATTACCAGCCTCGCCGCGCATGCGTACGGGTTGGCTTGGTACGAACAGTTCCGCGATGGCGAACGGATTGAGTTTCGCCAGCATTTGATCATGGGCGACTCGCCCAACGATAACGAATACGGTGTCGTCTTCACGGAATTACACAGTGTTGCCTTGCACGACATGGACGGTGACGGACTAAAGGACATTGTTACGGGCAAGACTTATTGGTCCCATCATACTCAGGCACCGATGTGGGATGCCGGAGCGGTAGTCTATTGGTTCCGCTTGACCCGCACCGACAGCGGCGTACATTGGTTACCTCAACAATTGGACGCCAAGGCTGGTATTGGGCGCCAAGTTTCGATTGGTGACGGCAATGGCGACGGTCTGCCGGACATCGTATTGGGGGGGATGGTCGGCAGTCATGTACTGATTCATCGGGCTAAGGACGTGGATGAGCGGCAGTGGAACGAGGCGCAGCCTCGGCCGCGGGCAGCGTTGAAGGCTGGTTTGTCGCCCGATGAAGCGGCGCGTCATATGACCGTGCCAGACGGGTTTCAGGTGCAATTGGCTGCCGGGGAACCGCAGGTTCATCAGCCGGTGGCACTGACGATCGATGAACGAGGTCGTGTGTGGGTTGCCGAGGCCTACACGTATCCCAATCGGGCGCCCGAAGGCGATGGCCGTGATCGCATTGTGATATTGGAAGATACGGATCTCGATGGGACGCTCGATAAACGAACCGTCTTTATCGACAAACTGAATCTGATCAGCGGGCTCGAGATTGGCATGGGAGGCGTGTGGGTGGGAGCGGCACCGTACTTGATGTTCATTCCCGATCGCGATCGCGACGACCGCCCCGACAGCGATCCGCAGATCTTGCTTGACGGTTTCGGCTACGAAGACACGCACGAGACCCTGAATTCATTTAACTGGGGACCTGACGGATGGCTCTATGGTTGCCATGGTGTGTTTACGCACTCGCGAGTCGGCAAGCCAGGGACGCCGGACGAAGAACGCACGCCGATGAACGCTGCCGTGTGGCGATATCACCCGGAAAGGCACCAATTCGAAGTGTTTTCCCATGGGACAAGCAACCCCTGGGGTGTTGATTTCAACGACGAAGGTCAGGCGTTTATTACCGCGTGTGTGATACCGCATTTGTGGCATATCGTGCAAGGAGGGCGCTATCATCGGCAAGGTGGTCAGCATTTCAATCCATATACGTTCGACGATATCAAGACGATTGCCGATCATGCTCACTACGCTGGCAATATCACAGACCACGCCTGGTGGGGAAAGGAGCCGGAGGCGCCTGAATCGACGTTGACCGCCGGCGGCGGACATGCACATTGCGGCGCGATGGTCTACCTCGGTGACAACTGGCCGGCATCGATGCGAAATAACATCTTCATGAACAACATTCATGGCAATCGCGTGAATTGTGATACCCTGGAACGATCAGGATCGGGATTCATTGGCCACCACGGCAAGGATCTTATGTTAGCCAACGATCGCTGGTATCGAGGCATCAACCTCCGTTGTGGCCCTGACGGCACCGTCATGGTGATCGATTGGTATGACCGCAACGCCTGTCACCGCACAAATCCGGAGATCTGGGACCGCACCAACGGTCGTATCTATAACATCGCATACGGCAAGTCACAGCGAGTGCGTGTTGACCTGGACAGGGCGACCGATGCCGAGTTGGTTGCCTATCACCTGCATCCGAACGATTGGTATGTGCGGACGGCTCGACGCATTTTGCAGTATCGATGTGTCACCGGCAAAATCGACCGCGACGTGACGATAAATGAGCTGCGTGCGATGCTCGACAGCCATCCGGACGTGTCCCGAAAACTACGAGCTTTGTGGACGCTCCATGCCATCGGCGCATTGTCGGAAGAGGACCGTCAACGATGGATGCACCACGAAAACGAATACGTTCGTGCGTGGGCCATTCAATTGGAAATGGAAGACTACGCGATTGGCGACGCCGGACATAGTCAGTTCGTATCGATGGCCAAGAATGATCCATCGCCAGTCGTGCGATTGTATTTGGCCTCCGCGCTGCAGAGGATGGACGGTGAACATCGATGGCCGATCATCGAGCAACTGATCATGCACGGCGAAGACGCGGACGATCACAATCTGCCTTTATTGCTATGGTATGCATTGGAACCACTTGTGGCCGACGATGCCGCTCGAGCTCTGGCCGTGGCGCAAGACAGCCGGATTCCGCGACTGTGGGAGTTTGTTGTTCGCCGTGCGGCCGCGACCGATGTGACAATCGATGCGGTGATGGCCGTGTTGGCCGCCGACGAGGACCTGCAGCGTCAACAAGTTGTCATGCAAGCGGTACTTCAGGCCTTTGAGGGGCGTGCCGATATGCCAATGCCAGAATCGTGGCACTCGGCGTACGAGAGCGTCTTGCGGACAAAGGACGCGGCAAGCCAAGAGATGGGTGATCGGATCGCGTTTTTGTTGGGCGACAGCCGTGTCTATCCAAGGCTACAGCAGAAGTTGCTTGATCCCGCTCAGCCAATCGAGCGCCGACAGGAGGCGTTGGCGACGCTCGTGCGTCGACCGCTTCCAGATACCGCGAGCGCACTTCAGAAAGTGCTCGATGAACCGGCGCTCCGCAGCAGTGCCATTCGCGGACTAGCCGCGTTCGACGACCCGAACACGCCACAGGCGTTGTTGAAACGCTACGCTAACATGGATGCTCAGCAGCGACAGGACGTCGTGCTCACGTTGGTTTCTCGCCGCGATTACGCTCAAGCGTTGATTGCCGCCATGCGCGCCGGCACCATCAAATCGAGCGATGTGCACGCCTATCATGTCCGGCAGGTATTGAGTTTGGACGCGGGGCTGAAGGGCGAACTGGAACAACTGTGGGGCAAGATTTCGGCGGCTGACGAAGAAAAGAAGGCGCGCATCGCGTCAGAGAAAACGCGCCTTGAGGGTGCCCTTGCCGACGCTCACCCAGGTCGGGGGCGCGCGGTATTTGCCCAAGTCTGTGCGTCGTGCCACACGCTGTTCGGTGACGGCGGCAATGTCGGCCCCGATCTCACCGGCTCCAATCGTGCCGAACTCGATTATGTTCTGGAAAATATCTTTGATCCTAGTGCAGTGGTCGGCAAAGATTATCGCATGACCATCCTCGAAATGGAGGATGGCCGAGTTGTCTCGGGGTTGATCCAACAGGAATCCGATTCAGCGGTTACGGTGCGGACGATTAATGATACCGTGGTGGTCGCTAAGAGCCGCATTGACCAGCGAACGGTTTCCGATCGGTCGATGATGCCGGACGGATTGACGGATCCGTTGAGCAAAGCTGAAGTGACCGATCTGATCAAGTATCTTGCAAGCCCCACGCAGGTTGCTCTGCGCGGTCCCGATCCGCCGATCGATAGCGAATCGGGGCGAGTTGCAGACGCACTGGAAGGTGAAAACATGAAAGTTCTATCGGCAACCAACGGGGAGGCACGCAATCAACCGATGGGGAATTTCGTGGGGGATCGGTGGAGCAATAACGACCATCTCTGGTGGACGGGAGCGGGACCGGGCGACAAACTGAATCTGGAATTGCCGGTAACCGAAACTGGAGCCTACGATCTGGAACTTGTTTTGACAAAAGCCGTCGATTACGGGGTCGTGCAACTCCACTTGGATGGTCGCGAACTCGGTTCACCAATCGACTTGTTCGACGGCGAAGCGGTTGTGACCACCGGTGTCCTGCGATTTCCCGCCCAACAGCTCGAAGCTGGGTCTCACACGTTGACGCTGGAAATTACGGGGGCCAATCCTCGGGCAAAAAAGGCGTTTATGATTGGGTTGGACTATGTGAGGATGGTGCGAACCCCGTGACTACGCTAAGGTTGTCGCGGTTGGGGCGAGTGCCAGCCAGATAGACTATGATGGGACCCTGAAGACGGCGGATTATCCGACGGTGCGAGTCGTCTGTTTCTGCCGGAGACTTGTTGAAGTTTCGTTTTGCGAATGAAAAAATATCCGATTGCAAATATCATGCACCATACGTTGAGACTTTGGTTTGCCCTATCGTTGGCAGCATTGCTGAACGGACCTCTCCTCGCCGACGATTCCGACTCGGTCCATTTCGCTCGCGAAGTATTGCCGATCCTCTCAAACAAATGTTTTGTCTGCCACGGTCCCGATACGCAAGACGCGGACCAGCTGCGATTGGATTCTTACGAGAACGCCACAACCGATCGCGGTGGATACCGTGCCATCGATCCGTCGACGCCGTCGAGCAGCGCGATCCTGGAACGTATATTTTCTAGTGACAGTCCTATGCCACCGGCCGATGCCGAGCGGCAGTTGACGGACGCGGAGCGAGCGAAGCTCAAACAATGGGTGCTCGACGGGGGAAAATACATCCGTCATTGGGCCTTCGTTACCCCCACGCGGACCACGCCTCCCAGGTATCGTCAGTCGACGCACGAAAACCCTATCGACCTCTTTATTCGGGACGGACTTCGCAACGCTGGCACCGATTTCGCCGCGGAAGCGGACGCGCGAACGTTGGCGCGGCGAGTTGCGTTGACCGTGACCGGTCTCCCGCCCGAACCAGCAGAGTTGCAACAGTTTCTGACAGACCGGCAGCCAAACGCGTACGAACGCTATGTGGATCGGATGTTGTCAAAGCCACAGTTCGGCGAGCATCAGGCCCGGTATTGGCTCGATGCCGTCCGCTACGGTGATACCCACGGGCTGCATCTCGACAATCGACGAGGGATCTATCCGTATCGCGATTGGGTGATCCGGGCCATGAACGATAATCTGCCGGTCGATCAGTTCATCACGTGGCAATTGGCTGGCGACCTGTTGCCCAGTCCTACGCTCGATCAACTGGTGGCCACGGGGTTTGTGCGGATGAACCCATCCACTTCCGAAGGTGGTGCTTTGCCCGAAGAGTTTCAAGCCAAGAATAACTTCGATCGTACCGAGAATCTTGGCTCCGCGTTGCTAGGTATGACGCTGACATGTGCCCGTTGCCATACCCACAAGTACGATCCGATTTCACAAACCGAGTACTATCAGTTACTGGCATTCTTCAATAGTACTGCCGAGCCTTCCATGGATGGCAACAAGTACGAATACGGTCCGACCGCGAAGGTCCCACGCGACATCGGCACCTGGCAACAGTGGCAACAACTTGTTGGCCAGCGAGATGCCGCCTCACTGGCCGACGGTAGGCGCTCAGCTGCCGGGGCACCGAATAACGGCAACGCCCATGGCGAACAGTCGGCCGAACAGTTGGCCAATCGAATCGCCGAGATAGAAAAGACATTCACGACAACCCTCGTCGCGAAGGAATTGGATACGCCGCGGCCGACGCATCTTCTCCGCCGCGGCGAATACAATCTACCGGTCGGTGAACCGTTGCAGCCCGGGGTCTTGTCGGCAATGAGTCCGTTTCCGCCCGACGCCCCGCGTAACCGACTGGGGTTGGCCCAGTGGCTGGTCGCCGACGATCATCCCGTGGTGACTCGCGTGTTGGTTAACCGCATGTGGCAGCAGGTCTTTGGTGCCGGTTTGGTGCGCACTCCGGAAGATTTCGGGCTCCAAGGTCAGCAGCCGACGCATCCGGAACTACTCGATTGGCTCGCGGTGGAATTGCGAGAATCGGGTTGGGACCGCAAGCAAATGTTGCGTTTACTGTTAACCAGTCGGACGTTCAAGCAACGATCGGTGTGGCGTCAAGGATTGGATGATCCCGAAAACCGCCTTTGGGCGCGCGGGCCACGGTACCGTTTAGACGCCGAAGTGATTCGTGATATTGGTTTGTGGGCCAGCGGCCTGTTGGATTCGCACATGGGAGGCGAGGGAGTAAAGCCCTATCAGCCTAGTGGCATGTGGTTGGCGATGGCACACCCGGCCAGCAACACAAAGAAATACGAACGCGATACCGACGGCCGAATCTACCGCCGCAGCATCTATGTCTATTGGAAACGGACGTGTCCGCATCCAATGATGACGCTGTTCGATGCCCCGGATCGTGAGTCGAGCTGCGTTGCTCGGTCGCGTACGAACACTTCTCTGCAGTCTTTGGCGCTATTCAATGAGACCATGCGCGTCGAAATGGCTCGCGTTATGGCCGACCGATTGCTCGTCGATGTACCGACAGACAGCGAGCGGATCGGGAGAATGTTTGAACTGGTTGCCGGCCGATCGCCTAGTGATGCGGAGCGAGTCGCGATGGAAAGGCTGCTCGCCGTGCAACGCGAACGATACGGTCAGCACATTGACGATGCCGAAGCACTGTTGAGCGTTGGCGACGCCAAACGAAACGAGAGGCTCGATGTTGTGGACCAGGCGGCGTGGAGCCAAGTGGTCGCGACGTTCTTGGCCAGCGACATCGCGTTGTTGATGTATTGACGGGGCGTCAATCAAAACTGTTAGCGTAAATCAAGTCGAATACCGAACCATGCAAAACCGCAATGATCACAATCGGAATGTGCAACTGGAATATCACAATATGTTGACTCGCCGACAGCTATTTGGTCGGACTGCGTTGGGGGTGGGTACCGCCGCGTTGGCCGGGCTGTTGCACGACGATATGGTTCTAGCGGAAGCACATTCGCCGAATTCACTCAGTCTTGGACCACATTATCCGCCGAAGGCGAATCGGGTGATCTATCTATTCATGAGTGGCGGTCCGAGCCAGCACGATATGTGGGACTACAAGCCGAAGCTGCAGGAGATGTCGGGACAGCAGTTGCCCGATCATGTGCGTGATGGCCAACGGATCACGGGGATGACAGCCAACCAGAAAAATGGATTGCCGCTGGCACCCAGCAAATACAAATTCACGAAGTATGAAAACCATGACCGTGGAGTATGGGTAAGTTCACTGCTCCCCAATACGGCGCGGGTGGTAAAGGAACTGTGTGTCGTGCATACGACCTTTACCGAAGCTATTAATCACGATCCGGCGATCACGTACATCCAGACGGGCAGCCAGGTGCCGGGGCGCCCGAGTTTGGGGGCCTGGCTGAGTTACGGTTTGGGATCGGCGAACGAGAATCTGCCACGATACGTCGTTATGCATGCGCGATCGAATTTCGCCGAACAGAGCTTGTTCAATCGGCTGTGGGGAACCGGTTTCATGCCGTCAGATCATCAGGGAGTCTTATTGCGGAGTGAGGGCGACCCGGTATTGTACTTGAACAGTCCTCCTGGGGTGACTCGCGGCGATCGTCGCGCTCAACTTGATGCACTGGCGGCGCTAAATCATTTACAGCATGATCAGTTTAACGATCCCGAGGTACTGGCGCGAATCCGCCAGCACGAGATGGCATATCGGATGCAGGCATCCGTTCCCGAATTGATGGATCTGTCAACGGAGAGCGAACAGACATTCGCGCTGTATGGCGATGACGCTCGCGTGCCCGGTACCTTTGCCGCGTGTTGTCTCAACGCCCGCAGGTTGGCTGAACGAGGTGTTCGAAACATCCAGATATTTCACCGTGGTTGGGACGCGCACAATAATCTGCCTGCCGAGCACGAATCGCAATGCAAGGACATCGATCAGGCATGTGCGGCGTTGATCACCGACCTGAAGCAGCGGGGGATGCTTGAGGATACATTGGTAGTGTGGGGAGGTGAATTTGGAAGGACCGTGTACTGTCAGGGTAATCTGACGGCAGCAAACTACGGCCGCGATCATCATCCTCGCTGTTTTACTATCTGGATGGCCGGCGGCGGTGTGAAGGCGGGGATTACGTACGGCCAGACAGACGATTATGGCTACAACATCGTAGACGCCCACGGAGAAACGTTGCGACCTCAGCCGACTAAGGATGTGTGGACACCCGGAACCATGCACATTCATGATCTAAATGCCACGATTCTGCATTTGCTGGGGATCGATCACAAACGTCTAACCTATCGCTACCAAGGCCGTGACTTCCGACTGACCGATGTCCACGGTCACGTGATGCACGATCTAATCGCGTAAGCGCCGCGCTATCATATAGCTCCAGCCGACCCGCCGGCACAAGAACCCCTTGCGCTGTCAGAACAAGGATCCGCACGCCATCAACCCGCGGTTCGGCGGAGCGATTCGCGTCGTACCGCTCGTGCGGACGGTCAACATGAATTGCGGTTTGCCGCGGGCGCGGCCGTAATCACAATGCAACCCGTATCGCTCCGTCGTGTCCAACCGCATTGGCTTTCTTGCCCGTGTTGGCCATTGCTAGCCGAGCGACGGCGCCGGGGACACGACTGGAGCTATGTGGCCGATACCTCGAACCTCAAGGTATGTGGGGTGGCCGAGCGAGGGGGCGACGCGTTGCGAGATGTCTTCCGCTCAGAGACTACCAAGCAAGTCGATCCAACGGGCGAATTCCTGTCGTTGGTCGGGTGTGAGGCGATCGGCCGCTGCGACGTCGCGGCGAACTACAGGGAATTTCGCGGCCTGCCATTTCTTGACGTCTTCATTCATCCGGCGATTGATCTCGCCCTGTTTCGGAATGCCTAAGTACAACCCCAACGGATTTGCGGGATCGGTGGCCAAGGGGCGGATCCGCAGCGGATAGATGGCATCGACTACCGCGAGCCCGCGCACGACGTCGCGATTCGCAGCGGTGACGTAATAGGCCATCGAACCACCGGCTTGATCGCCGGTGACGACAACTCGAGCCGCGTCGATCGTGTATTGCTGCAAAACTCGATCCGTCAGCTTACGTATGACGGCGATCTCTGGTTGCGTCCAGCGAGCATCGTCGTCCGGCTGGGGACAAAGCAGCAGTAGCCGATGCCTTGCGGCGATCGAACTCCATTGCTCCACGGTCCGTTCTGCCGAAAACTTGCCAGGCGCAGGCAGCATCAACAACAGGCCAAATGGCTTGTCTTCCCGATAATTCTCCGGTACCCACAGCTGACACTCATTAGGCTCTTCCGGCAATTTTAACTCATGCCATTGTCCGTTCGCGTCGGCATTTTCATCGTCGGCTGCCAGCGTGGGAATACTGTCTGGTATCGATTCCCAGGCGCGAACGCCAGGTGTGATGTCGGCCGATTGCTGTTGATCATCGCGGGTGAAGGTTACCGCGTATGTTTGCCCCAACTCTGTTTGCGCGATCTGCTGCTCGAATGCCGCAACGGACGAGATTGGTTGGTCGTTCCACGTTAGAATCTGGTCACCTGCACGGAGCCCAGCGTTGGCCGCGGGGCTGTTTGGTAGGACGTATCGGATCCCAACAGCGTTTATATCTTCGTCAGCATTTCTCTGCGGGATTTCCGGCAGAATGCCGATCCATAACGGCTGATATGGCTCGAGCTTTTCGACCAGTTCCAGCTTCGTTTCGACTCGTTGATCGCCCCGCGTAACAACGATTGCAACCTCATCGCCGGCGTAATGTTTGCCAAGCACGTGTTTCAGTTGGACATGCCGAGCGATCGGCTGTCCGTCGACCTCGACGATCACGTCGTTGGCCTTCAGACCTGCTTTCGCGGCCGGCGAATTGGGCTGAACCGTGCCTATCTTCGCTGGCGTGCCGTATTCATCGCGACCGTCAAGTGCAATCCCCATCACGCCGGCGTGGAGATCGCTTCCCTGTTTCATCCGCTCCAAATACGTCGATAATGCGTCCAGCGGAACGGCGAAACCGATCCCGGAATCGTACCATTCCGCTCCTGCTATTTCAGTTTGTTCTTCCGGCGACATCGGGACCAGCAGTCCGAGCACGCGGCCGTTGATATCGACCAGTGGTCCGCCGTAGTTGGAGGGGGAAATCTTCGCGTCCGTTTGAAGTGCTCGTCCCCAGATGCGGTTAGTCGCACTGACGATTCCCACCGATACATTCGGGACGTCGATATCATAAACGCGACCGACGGCAATCGCCCATTGTCCGACCTGCAACTGCGACGTATCCGCCAATTCAGGCACGACGAGTTGTCGATCGCCAAGCTCGACCTTTAGCATCACCAGTTTGCGACTATTGTCGGTCGCGACAACTTTGGCGGACAGTTTATCGCCATCCGGAAGTGTGACAAGTATGGCGGTCGGTTGTTGGACGAAATTGATGCTGCTTGACAATACGTATCCATCTTCATCAATGACCAATCCTGTCGTGGGCGCGGTACCGACCAATACCGCCCCGACTTTTTCTAGCCCGCCGATCGTATCGATGCGGACGACCGATGGCGCCACGTGCGCCACTGCCGACTTGAACGCGGTCTCTTCCACTTGCTCCAAGTCGCTGGTCTGTTGCCCTTGGGCGTCACTCGGAACGGCGAGTGCCGCCGCAGCCGCGCATGCTATCGCACACGTGCTGAGCGACAAGCGAAAGCCAGAAATAGACCGCGAACGTTGAGGTATCATCATTTACCGTGCTTCAATCGTTACGTTTAGCAGGTCCGAGCCACGTTGTACCGTCATGTGGATCGGCTCGTCTGAGTCAAGGTAGCTGAGCGCTTCCAGTGCGTTGGCATACGAGCGTACCATCTCGTCATCGACGAACAGCAGCAAGTCGTCAGGACGAAGTCCCGCGTGCCATGCCCGACTTTCGGGTACGACCGACGCCACGTAGGGGGGCGTTGTCGGCAGGATGTTCGGTACCAGGCGAATACCTAAAGCTGTTAGGGTCCAAGGT
>JAGQPD010000434.1 GCA_020426865.1 Planctomycetales bacterium | reverse complement strand
CCCTTCAAATGCCAGTCCCTCCGGCAGGAATTCGACACGAAACCCATGCGTACGGAACCACTGGGCATTGATCGGCGTCTCCCGCTGCCGCTGCGCGTAGCGAAAGTTGGCCATCACCGCCACGTCGTCGTGAACTAGGGCCGCATTCGCCGTAAATACCAGGTCGGGTAGTCCCGGGACCGGGTCGATCAACGTTATTCGGGCCCCCAGTTGCTCAAGCAAATCACGCAGTCCATGCCATTGATGCTGTGCCGCATGTCTGTCGGCGGGGCGGTCGGTGTCCATCCACGGATTGATTTCGTACTCGATGCCATAATAGTCGGGCGGACACATCAGGATCTGAGGGAGCAAGTTCATCGATCAGCCTCCGTCAACTGTTGCACTTCTCGGACAAGCGTCCGCATGAACGGTTCCACGTCGGTCACCAACCCCATGGTTTGAAACGATCCCCGGTCCGATAACTTGATGACGGTGGACGGATTGATGTCAACGCATACCACCTTCACCCAGGACGGCAAGAGGTTTCCCACCGCGATGGAGTGCAACGTTGTGGCCACCATCAAGCAGAAACGAACATCCTTCAGCAGCTTTCGCATGGCACGTTGTGCATCCAGGACGTCCGTTACAACATCCGGTAACGGACCATCGTCGCGAATGCTGCCTGCCAGCAAAAAGGGTACGTCGCGCTGAACACATTGGTACATGATACCCGACTTGAGCACGCCGCTTCCAACAGCTTGGCGAATCCCGCCAGCTCGTCGTATCGTGTTGATCGCTCGCAGGTGATGCTCGTGACCCGAATCAACAGGGTCACCTCGTTCCAGGTCGACCCCCAAGCTGGTGCCGAATAGCGATCGTTCGATGTCATGCGTCGCCAGCGCGTTACCTGCCAGCAAAACCTGCACGTACTGATGTTCGATGAGCCATTCCAGGTGTTTGCTGCTGCCGGTATGAACGATCGCCGGGCCCCCGACCAGCGCGGTCTTGGCTCCGGCCAACTTCGTCTCGTGCAATAGCTTCGCAACCTGCAGGACCGCCACTCCCTTCGGTTTTTCCGTTGAGACACTGCTACTCATGAACTCAAATGCTTGTTTCTCGGCGTGACGTTCCTCGGGAAACACACGCACCCCCATGTGGCCGACGACCACCTCCATCGTTTGCTTGACGTCGATCATCGGAATGCATCGCGCCGTTCCGCTTTCGATCACGATGCCGCAGTCCATTTCCTGGTCGGCAACGTCGATCCATTGGCCGTCAATCCGGACTTGGGTCCGTTGGTTGGTCGTGCTGTAAAAGGCGTCGGGAAAGGCGCCATCCATATCAGCCGTTTCCGTTCGACAATCGCGCACGTGCGTTGGAACCGCTCCGTGGTCCGAGATTTGAGCCAGGATGGCGTCCAGGTCGCGGCGAGTATCGGCACTCACTTCCAACACCGCTAAGCTCGGATCGTGCCGACCTTGGCCGATTTGGATTTGCCGGATCCTGAAGGAGCCACCGGCCTGGGAAATGCAATCCAGGATCCGAGGCAGTATCAAACTGTCGATGATATGCCCGCGTACTTCGATCTCTTCGACGGCCGATGTTGGCATGAATCACCTCAGAAAAAGTTCTTCGTCTTCTATCCCAAAGCCTATCATATGCCTCGACTTATTTTAGGTGACGGTGGCCTATTCGTCCTTTTCGGCGAGTTGATGCCGAGTGCGTGGGGTTGTCAAGGCGTTCGGGGGAAGGACATAATCGACCTCACAAGCGACTTCGTGCATTTTTTCACAATGGACATTCCTCTTGGCGGAAACCGTGATGAATTCACCATCCACGTACATTCTAGCGCTCGATCAAGGTACGACATCCAGCCGAGCGATTATTTTTCGACACGATGGGACAGTGGTTGCCAAATCGCAACAAGAGTTCCCGCAGCTATTGCCGCAACCTGGACATGTGGAGCACGACCCGGAAGCGATTTGGGAATCGCAGCTGAAGGTAGCTCAGGATGCGATTGGTCGAGCACAGATCGAGCCGACGCAGATTTCCGCTGTGGGGGTGACGAATCAACGCGAGACAACGGTGGTGTGGGAACGGTCCAACGGCAAGGCGGTGGGCAATGCGATTGTGTGGCAGAGTCGGATCACGAGCCCGATTTGCGACCGTTTGAAAGCTGAAGGAGTGGAACCGTTAATTCGGTCGCGTACGGGACTGGTGGTCGATCCCTATTTTTCTGGGACGAAGCTACAGTACATTTTGGACCAGACGCCTGGTTTGCGGCAACGTGCCGAGAAAGGAGAAATCCTGTTTGGAACGATCGACAGCTTTCTGCTGTGGAGATTGACGGGTGGACGTGTTCACGTCACAGATTACACCAACGCCTGTCGTACGCTATTGTTCAATATTCATACGTTGGATTGGGACGATGAGCTGCTGAAGGTGTTGAATATCCCCAGGGCGATGTTACCCAAGGTTGTCGATTCCAGTGGTGTGGTCGGACATACGAATGCTGACCTGTTGGGATGTGAGATTCCGATTGCTGGGATCGCTGGCGACCAGCAAGCGGCGACTTTTGGCCAGGCATGTTTTGATGTCGGGGACGCGAAGAATACCTACGGCACCGGTTGTTTTCTGTTGCTCAATACCGGTGCGACCGCCGTGCAATCGGAGAACAAGATTCTCACGACGATCGGTTGGGGAATCGGCGGCAAGATTACTTATTGTTTGGAGGGGGCCGTGTTCATCGCCGGGGCGGTCGTGCAATGGCTCCGAGATGGCCTTGGGGTTATCCAAGAATCGACCGACGTCGAGCGGCTGGCGGCCAGCGTGCCAGATTCCGGTGGCGTGTACCTGGTGCCTGCATTCGTCGGTCTGGGGGCTCCCTACTGGGACCCGTATGCTCGGGGTACGATCATCGGAATCACACGCGGAACGACCGCCGCCCATTTGGCACGGGCCGCCGTGGAATCGATGGCATTTCAAAGCTGGGAGCTGCTCGAAGCGATGGAACGCGATGCGGGGCTGCAACTAAAGACATTGAAAGTGGATGGTGGTGCGTCGGTCAATGATGCGCTGATGCAGTTCCAAGCCGACTTGTTGGACGCGACCGTTCGGCGGCCGACGGTCGCCGAGACAACGGCTTTGGGAGCGGCCTATCTGGCCGGCTTGGCGGTTGGATACTGGCCCGATCAGCAATCGGTGCGTGACAATTGGCAATTGGATAAAGAGTTTACCCCGGCCATGACGTCGGAGCTTCGCGATCGCCGACGTGCTTACTGGAAGCGCGCCGTCGCACGCTCACTGCAATGGGAAGATGTTGGCGTGTAGTACTGACGCTAAGACGACTGACAATGATTGGACATCGATCAAGAGTGTTAATGTAGGCGAGGTGATGACAATGCGAAGTTATATTCTAGCGACAATGTTGTTAGGGAGTACGTTTGTGACGAATGTGTGGGCGCAGCCCCAACCCTTTAGCCCCAACTACGACGAGGACAAAGTTCCAAAATTCGAACTGCCAGATCCGTTGGTCGCAGCGGATGGCAGTCGGGTAGATTCGGCCGACGCGTGGCGGAGCGAGCAACGCCCACGGCTGTTAAAACTATTTGCCGAACAGATGTTTGGCATCACGCCCACGACGCCTTTTCAACAGCATTTCACGTTGCACTCGGCCGACGATCAGGCGCTCGATGGTACGGCGACTCGTAAGCTCGTGACGATCAACGTGCAGGGCAACGGACGGACGCTGCCGTTGGACTTGCTGATCTATTTGCCGAACAAAACACGACAGCCGGCGCCGATCTTTGTCGGGTTAAATTTCGAAGGAAATCATACCGCGCATGCCGACCCAGAGATTCCGTTTCCACGTCAGGTCTACAAGTCGGGAAGCGGCGAGAAGATCGTTCCGGCGGCGCGAGGCGCCCAGTCGGGGCGTTGGCCCGTCGAACAGATCCTGGCGCGCGGCTATGGCGTCGCCACCATGTACTGCGGAGATATCGATCCCGATTTCGACGATCAATTCGCCAATGGCGTCCATCCTTTATTCTACGAACCGGGACAATCTCAATTGCACGATGATCAATGGGGAACGATCGGCGCATGGGCGTGGGGCTTGAGCCGGATCGTGGACTATTTGATGACCGACGCCGATATCGACCACGAGCGGATCATCGTGATGGGCCATTCACGACTGGGGAAGACCGCCATGTGGGCCGCCGCACAGGACGAACGATTTGCTGCCGCCGTCTCCAATAGCTCGGGATGCGGCGGTGCGGCACTTAGCCGCCGTCGCTTCGGTGAAACCGTCCAACGCATCAATCAGAATTTTCCACATTGGTTCTGCCGTAACTTCAAGAAATACAACAACAACGAGGACGCGTTGCCGATTGATCAACACGAGCTTGTAGCACTGGTCGCCCCCCGCCCGATCTTGATCTGCAGCGCTGTCAATGATCGGTGGGCCGATCCTCGCGGCGAGTTCCTATCGGGAAAATATGCCAGCCCCGTTTTCCGGCTGCTGGGTGTCGAGGGCATGGCTGCTGACGAAATGCCCGCCGTGGATGCCCCGGTCTATAGCCGAATTGGGTACCGAATTCGCGAAGGCGATCATCAGGTCCTGCCCGGTGATTGGAGTATCTTCTGCGATTTCGCCGATCACAATCTCCCGTCGAGCCATTGCTCTCCGCAGTAAGGCCGCCGACAAAATGCCCAGGAGTGGCGCAAGGGGGGCAGCGGGACCGGCCCCAGCGACGCAACGCGGGGCACCCGCCCCGCCTTCGTCGCGAATCTTGTATTGCCCCAGGAACGCCATGAGCCGGCATTTTTTTGTTTTTTTCTGTTGATGAGGGTTTGATGCTTGAGATCGCTGGAACAGGTCGTTAAGGTAGTGACTGCTGATTTGAAACCTTGTTTACCGCAACCGTTTCCCCTTTGAATCACGAGGTAGCTAATGAAGTACACAACTTGGATGGCAACTGCCCTGATCGTGGTCGCCGGAAGTACCGCCTGCAGCGCCGGCGAATTTGGATTGAGTGCCCCATTTACGGACGATGCGAGTTCAGGGATCTCGTCGAGTAATACGTATACCCATGCCATTAGTGGTGGCACGGCGGTGTCTGTCAATGGTGTCAGCTTCGAGGCGCTTACCGATGCAGTGACACCTGCCAATTTCGATTGGAATACCAACACGTTCAGCAAGAACCTGGTGACGAACAACTTTGGTGACTGGGCTGGTGGTGGTACGGTGACCGGTCCGGAGACAATTGCGTTGTTGAAAGACTTTACGTATTCCGGTAACGGCGCGAATCAACCCGCTTCGCAAACGTTTACACTTACTGGGTTGACGCCAGGACAACAGTACGATTTTCGTTTTTACATTCGTCCGTGGGATGACGCGGGCAGTGGTCGCCCGATCGACTTCACGTTCACCAATGGTTCGGAGGTCGACACCGTGGCTGGTCCGGAGGATCGTCCCGGGACAGTACTTGGTACGGGTGACGAAATGAGTGCCTTCTATTTGAGTTACAAGTACACGGCACAGCTAGACAATTTGGTGATCGACGCAGCCGTGGGTTCCGCGGAAAACAATTCTGGCAGCTTCCATATGTACGGTTTGTCGAATCAAGTCGTGCCCGAACCGAGTTGCTTCGCGCTACTTGCGATGGCTGCCTGTTCG
>JAGQPD010000433.1 GCA_020426865.1 Planctomycetales bacterium | reverse complement strand
TCGAGGTCCCCGTCGTTATCGTAATCGGCGAAAGCAATCATGACCGACGAGCCGACGAAGTCGACGCCGCGCCGCTCCCCTTCTTCGGAAAATGTGCCGTCGCCGTAATTGATGTACAGTCGATTAGCAGTGTCGTAGCCGCAGACGAACAGGTCTAAATCACCGTCCCCGTCGACATCGGCGAAGGACGCACCACTGGACCACGTGGTTTCGCCCGCGAGCCCCGACGTGGCCGTAACATCGGTGAATTTGAGGTCACCAAGATTGCGATAAAGACGCGCACCACCAAAGGGCCTGGTAAGGAAAATGTCACACAATCCGTCAGCATCGTAATCTCCCAACGCGGCACCCGCACCCGTGAACGCTAGCATTTCTTTATATTGGGGAGGTGGCGTCCACGCATTGACGAAATCGATTCCTGACTCTCGGGCGGTCAAACGCCGAAACCCAGTTCCCTTCACGCCATCCTTCAACTTCGTGCGACGGATCAATGACTCGCCCGCATCCCGATCTCCTATGTTCGCCGTGACCGCTTCGTCGCGTCCCTCCGTCCCATTCGACTCGACTTCGCCCTCCGGTTCCCTCGGCGCGCACGCGGCGACAAGCAAAAGAAACTGCAGACTAATCAATGTAAATTGGCGATGTGGACTGCCCACGTTGGACTCACAGATATGACGCGAATGAACTCACCGTACTTGGGAGTATCATAGCCGATAGCCGGCAGGGCCGCTGAGCACACAATGTAATCGAGTCACCTCGAAACGCAACGGTGCCGACGAACGGTGCTACACTTCGTAGGCGTCCGTTTCCTGCGATTCCCCTGGGGAAGTTGTCACGGAAGCACGCAAAAGTTACGCTAGACTCTCCCGAATACGCGCATTTAGTCTTCGGAATTGCGGGCCACCGCCGGGGCTTACGAACAGCTGCCGCGGCTGGTGTTGGATGATGTAGAATGATCGAGCGAAAAACAAGACAATGACAATTTTCGGAGTTCGTGGCGTGATACTGAATACAAATCGTGGCCGACGAGCGATTGTGGAATCGGTCTTCGTGGCGTGTGTCCTTTCCATTCATCTCGTTCTCGTGCCGACATGGTCCGTCGCCGACGATTCGCCGAACATCGACGCAAGCCCTGAAAAAAACTTTGGCGAAGACGTTTTGTTCTTGAAGAAGCATGCGCCGACCATCGTACTGCAGTCCGCAGATGGCGGAGCTCAGGTGGCAATCGTGCCGGCGTATCAAGGGCGAGTGATGACGTCGTCGGCCAGTGGCAGCAGTGGCACCAGCTTTGGCTGGATCAACTACGAGCATATTACATCCGGGAAAATTGCCCCGCAGATTAACGTCTACGGCGGTGAAGAACGGTTTTGGCTGGGGCCCGAAGGGGGGCAATTCAGCATCTTTTTCCAGCCGGGCGCCAAATTCGAATTTGCCGACTGGGCCACTCCCGCACTGATCGACACCGAACCATTCGATGTGGCAAGTCAAGACGATCGCAGCGTTGCATTCCGTAAGCTGGCGACGTTGACAAACTATTCCAAGACTGTCTTTCAGCTGTCCATCGAGCGCCGGATCGAGTTGATCGATGCCACAAATGCGCGCAACTCGCTGCAACTCGACGTAGCGAGCGATGGCGTGCGTTTGGTTGGATATCGCACCAGCAATAAGTTGACGAATACTGGCAACAAGGCCTGGACGAAGGAAACGGGACTGTTATCGATCTGGCTGTTAGGTATGTACAAGCCTGGCCCGGCGACGACGGTTGTGATTCCATATCGCCACAACAAAGATTTCGCCGAGTCGTCCGCAGTTGTCAACGACACGTATTTTGGCAAGGTCCCTGCCGAGCGGCTGAAGGTGTCACAAGGACACATCTTCTTTTCCGGTGACGGCACATTTCGATCGAAGATCGGCGTGCCGCCGCGAGTTGCAACCGATGTTTGTGGCAGCTACGATGCCGCCCGTAAAGTGTTGACGATCGTGAAGTTCAATCAACCAGAACGGGGCGTTACCGACTACGTCAATTCCATGTGGGAGCTGCAAGACAGGCCCTTTGCTGGCGATGTGGTCAACGCTTACAACGATGGAGCCCCGACACCTGGCGGAAAGCCGTTGGGACCATTTTACGAATTGGAAACTTCCAGCCCTGCGTTGGCACTGGGTCCCAGCCAATCCGCCGAACACATTCAGGAGACCTATCACTTCGAGGGAGACATCGAGCAACTCGATGTAATCTCGAAAAAGGTACTGGGCGTCAGCTTGCAGACGATCGAGCAGTCCCTGAAGTAGTGTCACTGAATGCAAATTTCGCAAGGGACTCATCGAGCATCGTCGCGCTATATCCCGGCACGGTGGGCGGCATGTAGCAGCCATTCTTCATAACGACCGGTGCCACGAAATGCTCGTGGAGATGGTCGGCGTATTCTGCCAACCGGTCCTCGAGCGAAGCGCTGATGCAAACATAGTCGAACATCGCCAGGTGCTGCACGTATTCGCAAAGCCCCACGCCTCCGGCATGAGGACAGGCGGGAACACCCAGCTTATGCGCCAAAAGCTGAACCGCCATCACCTCGTTGACTCCACCGACCCGACAACTGTCCAGCTGACAGATCTGCATGCCGCCGGCCTGCATGAACTGCTTGAACATCACGCGGTTATGACACATCTCTCCGGTGGCCACTTTGATGGGAGCGATGGATCGGGCAATCGTGGCATGCCCCAGGATGTCGTCGGGCGACGTGGGTTCTTCGATGAACCACGGTTGGAATTCGGCCAAATGTCGCATCCATTCAATGGCTTGCGGTACGTCCCACACTTGATTGGCATCCAACATCAACCGACGCTCGTACCCGATCTCCTCGCGGATGATGCGACATCGTCGCACGTCGTCCTCGAGGTTCCGACCGACTTTGACCTTGAAGTGCGACCACCCCCGCGCCATCAAATCGCGGCATTGATGGCGTAGCTTGTCGTCCGAATACCCGAGCCATCCCGCCGAAGTGGTATAAGTCGGATAGCCCTTGCTTAGCAACTGCTCGATGCGCTGCTGCCGTGTCGGCACATTGGCCTGCAAAAGCTCTGTCGCCTCAGCCGGAGTCAAGACGTCGGTGAGGTAACGAAAGTCGATACAGGCAACGATTTGTTCGGGCGATAGTCCGCACAACAATCGCCAAAGTGGCTGCTGCCGACGCTTGGCATAGAGATCCCACATGGCGTTGACAACGGCGGCCGTGGCCAAGTGAATAATTCCTTTTTCAGGGCCCGTCCATCGCAACTGGCTATCGCCCGTCAGCCGACGCCAGAACGCACCGGGGTCTTCGCCGAACGCATCAATGTCCATTCCGATCGTCACTGGCGCCAACGTGTTGATGGCAGCGACGCATAGCTCGTTGCCGCGACCGATCGTGAACGTGAACCCATCGCCGGCAAGCTGAGGGTCGCTGGTGTGGAGCGTGACATAGGCGGCGGAATAGTCCGGTGCCTCATTCATCGCATCCGACCCATCCAAATGCAGCGATGTCGGAAATCGGACGTCGCGAGTCGTAAATCCAGTGATTGTCGTTTTCATACCGTTTGCCATCTCGTGATTTCTATCCCGCAAAAGCTCTCGCCTCACGCGTCATTGTGGTAAATCGCGTCGTTAGCACAAGCACCCGGCCGCCGAATCTTAGGCCGCTCGACGTCGACAGCGCGGCGCACGTCGCATTCGCGAAGAGCAAGTCACCGAGCGGCAATGTGCAAGAACGGCTCACTGATCCCGCTCGCGACTGCCGCAAAGTAACCCGCAATCGCCATGACAAACAATGTGACGAATCGACACCATTCGCCATAAGCCAAACGCAGTCCATCCGCAACCACTACCGTGCCGAGGATCAGAATCGTCGTTTGCCCTGGATTAGGAACAAGGAATTCAATCTCGGCAGATGATGCCATGGGGGCAAGGATGCCAATCCCCGCCATAACGATACCGAGAGTTGCCATTGGGATGGCTATGAGTAATCTCCAACTGAACGGCATTTCCTCAAAGCGACGGAGAATGGGTACGGCAATTCCCGCCTGCAGCCATTCCCACGATAATAAGGATATCCGATGTCCTTTGTGGGAACGTTTCAGCTTCACCCACAATGTCGCGACCAGGGTGATCGCACAAATGTAGATGAATCCGAATCCAATAGGTAGCATCGGCAAAACAAAAAAGACCCATTCGCAAAATGAATCGTAGCTTGTTCCCCTCACTAGACCGGTTTCGAAATCGTACCACCATATCATGTTGGTCAACGCGTAACCCGTGGGTATGCCAGCGAGGAACGCACAAGAAAAGACGCTGAGGAAGCAACGTGAACGTGAGGGGATTTCGACGGCCACAAACACCGCCAACGCAAATAACCCATTGTGGAGCGCCGCGAACGAATTGGCAAAAAGAGATGTGGGGTGAAGCAGACAAAGACAATACAACGCGATCCAACCTGTGACCAACATCAATTGAAGCAGAGAAAACGTCATGGTGGTTCACGGCACGTCGGGTTGCCTTCGCGGGAGAATGTCCTTGTCATCGAGGGATGTCTGTCAGAAACTAGCGACGTGGCATATTTCCATTGTATTGCTTCGTATCACAATCGCACGAGCATGTCAACGATTGGTGCTTTTGCGTGTGGTGCTTTGGTGTTTGGCGAAGCCACACACGGCAATACTTCGAACCGCACAATATCTGATACCTCGGAATTTCCTGACGAAGAGCCTCCGATTCGAGGTAGCGGCAGAGGAACATTGTCCGTTTTGCTTTGCCAGGTTCCAGGAGTGCTTGATACGTCGGGTGCCTTAGGTTGTCACGGGTAAAACGCTTGAGAATGGACTAGAGGTCCAAGCGACAGGGCACATCTGGGTCATCCTCCGTGGGAGGTATTGGATCTACTGGCAGGCGCTCCGTCGTAGTAATCAGGCAGTGCTGACATGGCAAAAGCACAATGCGGGCACCACACTCCGGACATTTCCTTGGCGTTTCCAGCGCCAAAGGACG
>JAGQPD010000432.1 GCA_020426865.1 Planctomycetales bacterium | reverse complement strand
AGGGTTTACGGGCGACCGTGTCGTGCGCGCCGATACGCCCTGCCTTGTGCAGGTTGCAACACGAGGAAAAGTCACCGGCATCCGCTGCCTTTTCCAGTGTTCGACCGGGCAACGCTCCTCGTGCATCGTGGCGCGCGGAGCAAGTTGCGAATTTCAGGATTGCGAGTTCGTCAATCCAGATGGTAGTGCCGTCAATTGGACGCCGGGAGCCAACAATAGTTGTGAGTTCGACAACTGCTATTTGGATGCCAAACTCGCAGTAATGCAGGCTGTGATGGCGAATAACTCAGAACTGCGTGCAACAAACTGTACGGTTTCCTCTGGTGAACTCATGGTGGTAATGGGGCTGCAAAATGTGTCGATAACTGATCCAATTCGATTGGCGATAGTGAACTGCCTCATCGATGTCGATACGGTGCTACATTGTGTGATTCCTCGTCTGCGGCCATCTGACGGTGACGCCACCGGGACGGCTCGCGAGCGTTTGCGCTGGGCCGGTGACCACAATGTGTTCCACGCACCGTTGGCTTTCTTGCAATGTAACTTCGGAGGCGCCTCGACAGATGGCAATGTCAAGGACATCGCGAGCTGGGATGCGTTTTGGTCGATGGAAAGTAGGTCGGTGCGGGTTGAGCCGGTGCCGCGATCGTTGTTTGATGACGAGACTCTTGACCAACGGAACAAGCTCCGAGCGGGCATCGAAAGTATCCACGGAATCGACGTGGGTGCCGACCCAACGAAGATGCTCTCGCGTTAGATTTCCGCACCTAGGTAAACGAATCGCCCTTCCTTCTCGGAGGGACTTGGTCCCGGACATGGCTGCAAGGAAAAGATATCGACTTTGGTGGGGGATACGGCGACCGAGGGAAACGGCGACGTCACCGCGACCGCGGGTGATTCCGCAAGAAAACTACCTGTGGCATCGTCATACCTCCGGAGGCCTATCCGGTCATCCAGCGCGTCCTTTTCGTACGCCACCCACAGCCCAGCAACCGGATCAAACGCCACTCGCGCGAAGCGACCATCGTCCAGCGCACCGCCGCCAAGTCCTTCCCAATGGTACTCGCCACCCGTCGATGGTACTCCCTTAAAAACATGAATAGTGCGACCGGTCGCCCCCGCTGCGGGCATGTGGGCACCCAAGTACAACGTACCGTCCGGTGTCACGACGACCGATGGATCTCGCACCGGTGGAGCATCGAGCAAAACGCGCGGTCGGTCCCAGGTCACCCCGCCGTCGGCGCTGATGCGAAACATGATGGTACGATTGTCTTCACAATTCCATGCCGCACAGACGTTTGCTTGGTGTCCGCCGAGCGTAATAAAGCTCGACTTGTCGCGAAGGAGTGCGGACAAGTTCTGCTTGCGTTTGGTTTGGGAATCGTAGACCCAGACGTTCCTGCCGTCGTGCCAACCGAGCAAAATCCGGCTTTTGGCGTGACTCCCCTCCAATCCCGGCGAATAGGCGTACCCTGCCAAGGACGGCTCAATACTGCCTCGGTGTATTGTGCGCGCATTACGCTGCCATCCGACCCGTGGCCCGGTGTACGCCAGAAGGCGGATTTCACGCGTATTCTCCGCAGTTTTAAGGATCCATGCCGCTCCGACCAAATCGCATTCGGAATCTGACAAGATGGTTGGTTGACGTACTGGGCCTGAATCTCGAAATAGCGGGGCGGTGCCGTGGTTAGTCTTGACGCTGCTCCCTTCAGCCCAAACCGCATGAACGACTCCGGCACGATCGCGAAAACCAACGGTCGCATTATTGAATGCTGTAGAATTGTGGCAACTACTGTCCCATTCTGTTGTCGTCCAGTCCACGGCTATCTCCTACATGTCGGGCGCAAGTGCCAATCGTTTTGTCTATGGGTAACATCAGCATCCGCGTCGAAAACCG
>JAGQPD010000431.1 GCA_020426865.1 Planctomycetales bacterium | reverse complement strand
TCGGCCTTTTGCGACTACGGCGGCGAAATGCTTCGTACGTGTAATCATCCCTTAAAGCTCCGGCGGAGAGATCCGCCGGAGCCTGTGTTGGCTCCATGCAATCCGTCATTCGCATCCGGCCGCCACCGCCCCGCGTCTCGAACAATCTCAAGAGGTGTTGTATGGATATACATTCGTCGCGTTTTATGCTGATTGCCGCTCTTTTTTCACTCGGGCTTTACACGGGTTGCGGCGCACCGGCCAAACCCGCTGTCGCTGACCGGCAGGAGCCCCAGTATTCCGAATCGCTTAACGACAGCGTGGCCGACGCGAAACGGCTGAATGATGAAATTCGCGACGCTTTCGCGGCCGGTGACTTGCAGGCGGCTGACGGACCCGTTCACGAAATCGGGCATTTGTTGGCGTCGTTGTCCGAACATGTGGGACAGATGTCGTTGTCGGATGCAGACCAACAGAAGGTCGATTTCGCAATCAATTCACTGATGGTCTGTTTCGGCAGGTGTATGGCACGTGTTCTGGCGGGCGGATACGGAGCGATCTTACTATGGTGGTTGATGGCATCCTACTGGAGCGGATTGCAGGAGGTATTCGTTGCCCATCGTGTTGAGCGACGGATCCCGCTACGACTTTCGGTCGTCGGTAGCACGGCGTGTGTGATCTGCGTTCTGGCAGCCGTGCTCAGTGGTCTGTACCAAGAGAAAACCCAAGAAGCGACCGGTTCTGGACGACCGAACGGCAAGGGCGGTGCTGTACGTCGTCGGCAGAGTGCCGCTGCCTTGACAACGCGATGGATCGTGTTTAGAATCTGCTACTGGACGTGGTCGGGTTCATGCAATTACCGTAGAAAATCCTCTGATACCATGCGCCCTCTCCCTCGTCATCTCGCGACCGCCATCCTCTTGGGGTACCTGTGCTTTTCGCAATTCGGTCAGCTGATGCACCGTCTCGAATGTGATGATGCCTGCAGCGGTCGGTGTCATGTTGCCCAACCAACGCGGTGGCAACACGCATTGGCCCATTCGAATGGCTGTTGTTCGCATTCCTCCGAGCCGACATTGGTGTTGGTAGCAAGTGTTGGGGATGAAGCGGATAGCGTGCCGCGCCGGTCGCACGGTGCTCGGCCCCACGACAGTTCCCGCTGCTGGAAGTGTCAGATACTCGGCCAAACGTACTCGCTACCCCTTGCCGTTGAGTTTCATGCGTGGCAACGGTCTTCATTGCCACTCGTCCATAGGGCGTGTCACCTAACGCCTGCCCCCGCCAACCTTGGCTTCCTTTCGCGCGGGCCGCCTGTTGCCTGATATCTGTCGCGGACCGTCCATCTCGCAGAGTTAGTGGCAATGGCTGCTAATCGCTGTTCGATGCAAACGTTCCGGCAGCGATCCCAACGAATCGGGCCGCTGCGCGGCGTCTGGCGTGTGAAGTTCCGACCAGTCCTGCGCATCCGGCGTTCGCGCGGCGGCAAATTCGTCGACCAAAGAAGAGGCATCTACCGGTACGTCTCGTATCGAGACGAGTATCCGCGAAAGAGTAACACGAATGAAACAGAAAAGAGTCTGCCTCAGCTATGTCCGGCATGGCTTCACACTTGTGGAGCTGTTGGTGGTAATCGCCATCATCGGGATTCTCGTTGCGCTGTTGCTACCCGCGGTCAATGCGGCACGCGAAGCGGCTCGGCGCACACAATGTCAGAATAACCTGCGACAGCTTGGCATTGCGCTCGTCAATTATGAAAGTGCGCACGGTTCCCTGCCCACGACTCAAACTGGAAGTGGGAAGCGCTTGGGTGCCGGGTGCGAGGCGGGATATTACAGTTGGCATGCCCGATTGCTCCCCTACATCGAGGAGCAATCGCTCTACGATTCCATCGACTTTCGGCAGAATATGTCTGATAGTTGTGACTTCGGGTCGCCCATCAGTGCGACCCATCCAAATGCGGTAGCTGCTGCCACGGTTGTGGCGTCGTTTCTTTGTCCTGCCGATGAAGCGCAGGCCGACAACGCTGTTGTGATGGGGGACGCTAACCCGGCTCCGAACAGCTACGCCGCGAACGCCGGATGGCCATCATCCGCCACAGGTTACCACGGCGAGAGAACGACTCCTGGCAAGTACAACGGGATCATTGGCATCGAGAATCCCGGGCAGCCTGCGGAATGGCATCCGAGTCACGCACTGAAGCTGCGACACATCAAAGACGGCACTTCGCATACTGCGGCCGTGGCCGAACGTTTAATCCAGACGGCGACCTCACTCCCCGATATGCGGACGGCGCCGGTCGAATTGCAGTCGTTCCACATTACCACGACGGGACGCACACTTGCGCAGCTCGTTGCGGCTTGTGACCCGACCATGACCCACGCCGACGCCGTGGCGGCAGCACATCTTGGACGCGCATGGATTTCTGGTTGGACGCCTGTGGGCGGAACCTACATGCATTTGAACACCCCGAACCGACATCATTGCCACTTTCAGAATATGGACAACTACGGTGATTTCGCGGTGACTGCAGGCAGTCGGCACGCGGGCGGTGCGAATGTTGTCATGGTCGACGGGCACGTTCAGTTGATGGCGGACGATATCGATAGCGAAGTGTGGTGGGCCCTCGGGAGCCGCGATGGAGGTGAAGTAGGCCGATGAGAATCCTCAAATCAATCATTGCGTGGCGTCCTTCGCCATGTCGCTTGTCGCCACTGCTGGTTCTTGGCTTACTGCTCGCCATTCGTGTTAACGTCAGGGGGCAGCATGTCGACATCGAGCTATGGTACGACCAAGGGCAGATCGTTGTTGCTACCGACACGGCTCCGGGCATTCAAGGGGCGCAGTTTCCCACCAGCGGACTCTTTCGGCAGTTTACGTCGAACCCTGGATTTATTTCTGAGACCGATGTCGGCAAAGGTCTTGGAAGTGGCGATATCATTACGTACGACGTTACCGGTCCCCTGGCTTTCTGGGACGGTAGCGGATTTGCAGAGCTGGGCGTGGAGGTTGCAATTCGTATCGAAAACAACGGCGGAAATGATACGATGGTAACCGGCGCAAGCGGCCTCCAGGGTGGAGACATGCTGTTGGCACGAAATCTCCTCGGGGAAGCTAGTCCAAGTGGGAATTTCCATCGTCACGTCGATTACTTTCTCGAACCAAATGACGATTCGTCTCCAGTTTCCTACGGCGCGTACGGCCTCAACCTGCGACTTGGAACGACGGCCACTGACATCGCGAAGTCTGATCCGTTTTGGATCCTGTTCAACTATGGCCTCGATGATCAGGCGTGGTCTGACGCCGTTTCGGCTTTTTCGGCGCTGCTCAATCCATCGATCGAGGGCGACTACAACTCCAACGGCGTCGTCGACGCTGCGGACTATACCGTTTGGAAAGACAGTTTTGGCGCAACGGATCTCCTCGCGGCCGATGGAAATGAGAACGGAATTGTTGATCGTGCGGACTATACGATTTGGAAGGACAATTTCGGCCGGAGTCAATCTGGACTTGCGGGGGTGGGTGTGCCCGAACCAGCTCTGGCGATTCCGGTCTTGCTCGCGTACCTGGTCTTAGGACGCAGGCTTGGAGGACGCAGGCTTGGCGGCCTACGGTCTTGATGTTCAAGTGTTTGTTACTATGTATTGACATCCTAGGAGAATGAGAATGATGACTTATTTAATGATTTGGATAGCCCCTGTCGCACGGTTGCTTGTCGCTACAATCCTTGTCGTTTGCTCGGCGGGCGTTGCACTTGCCCAGCATGAGCACTCGGATGTGGAATTCGTATTCACCGATGGTAAGATCGACATCGAATTCGGCGACGAAGGACAGGTATTCGAGAGCGAGTTCGACATTGATGGGACGCTCGAACAAGAAACGGATGACCCGGGGTTTGCTTCCGAGACGGCGGAAGGGCTGGGCGTCGAGCCGAATGCATTGATCGACTACGATGTCTTGGGGCCATTGATGTACCACAACGGATCGGGTTTTGCTACCGTTCCAGCTGGAGCACAATTGGTGATCGGCGACAATCCGTCTGGCGAGCTCGTTGTCGATGCAGCGACCGTCGGACCGATAAGCGGTCCTGGCGCGATTGCCCAGGCAGACTCAAGCGGCGACGTCCACACACATATCGACTTTCGGTTGGAGCCGCTAACATTATCAACCGGGGATTATGGAGCCTACGGCGTTCTGATGCAACTTACGACGGACCATGCCGGCGTGGCGGCGTCGGATCCGTTTTTCCTCGTGTTTAACTTCGGACTCGAAGAAGAGGAATTCGAGGGCGCTGTCGGCGCTTTTGCCGCCATGGTACCGGAACCAGCAACTGGATTCTGGCTTGCGGTCGTTCTACTCGGACCATGGTTTCGCCGCCGCTAAGTGACCTTGCCGTTGATCAACGGTGTCTGCAAGCACGCTCCAAGTTTCGAGGACGAAGGATTATTCTCGGCTTGGGCGTGTTGGGCTTCATACCGGATCAGATACCAATTGCAGGATAACCGTCTTGTGCGCTCGGCAGCGTAGCGACTGTCGAAGCCATTGACGAATTCCGCCAGGTCTTTTCCGGATTCGCTTCTCACCAGCCAAGTGTCGTGGTTCGGGTTGGCGAGCTGAAGGCGGAGCGCTCGGCCGTCTTTTGACTTTTCAACCGCAACGATTCGCAACCTGCCGACACGTACCGGCTCGCCGGCCAAGATCAGCGTGACGGGGGCAAGTTTGGGGTATCCAAGAACCACGCTAAGTTGCGGATAGTCGCCGTCCCTGGACGGCCAGTTGGTCTCGAGGGCCTCGGCAAGGTCCGCGGCGGCAGTCACCTCGGTGGAGACGCGGATTGCATGGCCATACCAGTACAGGTCATGTCGCCCCAACCACGCCGCAATCCATCCGGCAATGAGAAAAATAAGGACGAGCCACGCTCGAATCGAACGCGACTGGCGGCGACCGATCCCGAGTCCGATGAGGATTAAAAGGAACGTGCCAACGACCGCCACAACGAATAGAACCGCAAGCAGTCGTCCGGTACCCGCCTGCGCCGCGTCTGACGGCAGTGCGGAAGAGGCAAGCGATTCGAGTTCCGCAATGCCTGTTCTCGCGGCGTTCGCACATAAAGTCCACGCAATGCATGCCGCCAGCATTAGTGCGTTGGCAGCGGGGGCAATTCTGTGGGCTGCCGAGTGAATTCGTGCGCCCGGTCGTGGGACGGCATTCATTTGGGGAGCTATTTTGCTGACGGCTCGTCTGCGGCCTTGCAATGCGTCAATGCGAGCAAAGCGAACGATGTACACAGGTTTTTGTCATTTTCGAACCATTGGCGATTTGAATTCACCCAGGCTCCATCGTCCCCCTGTCGTTTCGCTAACTCCTCGACAAGATCCGTGCGCCAATCGTGCTTCGCATCGGCGGCGAGAATGTGGTCAAGCTGCGAAGCTTCAATCGCTTTGCCGAAAGCGTTGTAATAGTAGAAGAGCCCGGCAGTTCCCTGGCCGGGGTTGTCATTGAGTGTGTAGTTGGTGCTGATCCATCCGAGTGCCGCTTTCGTCCGCGTATCGTTCTTCGCGAGTCCGGCGTACACAAGGCTCTTGAAGCCGTGGTATGTCATCGAACTATAGCTCCGCAGACCACCGTTTGCAGTGTATCGCTCGTCACTGGACGGGTCGCCGGTTTCCGTTGGAATGACATAATAGAACCCGCCATAGTTCACATTGCCGGCGAACGGCGTATCGTTTCCGGCACCTTCGAGATTCTGGCACCTCGAAATGAATACCAATGCCCGCCGAATCGCCGGGTCGTTGTTCGCAGCATCTTCCCCTCTTTGTTAGGACTTGTCCCGGAATCGTCTCTTGAGCTAGCGGAACGGCTCAAGCCGTCCCGTGTGTCAAATTCGGACGGCTTGCAAAATCGGAAGCCTTGCACCCATGCCGCTAAACCGGAGGGCTTGCGCCCGTGCCGCTAACCTCCTTCTTCGGAATCTACTTCGCGACAAAGCAACGGGCAAGAATCGTGCCAGCGCTGGAGAAGCTTCTTGAATGGGCGGACACCGCATTCAGGGAGAATGGGTGTCGGTCGACTCGACATGGGTGTCGCTTGTTTCTGACGACTGCCGGAGCATGTCCGGCGACGCGCTTCCCAGTACCAAGAAGCAAGAGCGAATGGGGCGCCGGTCCGCCAATACTCGCAACATGGGAAACAATTCCGGTCATCGCTGGATTTCATCGAGGATAACGAGTCCTCGCAGCGGTTCGAGGGTCATGGCGGTGTCGCTCAACCGGGCCAAGTCGCGAGGGTCCTCAAGGTCAAAATGGTTCGTGTCCCCCTGGATTTGCTTCGCCAGGTGAAAAGCGAGGGTTGTCTTGCCAATTTGGCGTGGACCGAGAACCCCGACTACCGGGTAGCTCTTGAGGAGCCTTATTAGTGTCTGAAGATGCTGAATACCTAGAATCATCGAGTTTAATGTACCTTGAAAAATGTGGGAGGTGGGCTTCACCGCGCCCTCGTGGCCGTGATTGTTCATTTGAAGCGTGTTAGAATATATGCAGCGTGATTGGCACCTGTAAGACACGGCGCAAACAACCCGCAGTTTTGCCCAGCGCAGGCTGAGGGCCTGGCAAAGCTGGCGTTGTATCGTTGCTCGAGGGTGGCGACCGGGTAGAATTTATGGGTAAAACCTATGGCAAACACAACTCACCCAATGACGGCCATCGAACTGGCGTCGTTGCCGGACGATGACAAACGCTGCGAGCTCTTAGACGGAGTACTGCACATGATGTCGCCCGCCGGTGGCCGGCATGGCCGGATCGCAGGAAGGCTTTTCCTGCGGATCGGCAACCACGTCGAACAAGCGAAGCTCGGCGAGGTATTTGCCGCAGAAACGGGCTACCTTCTCAGCCAAGACCCAGATACAGTGCGTGCACCAGACGTTTCTTTTGTGTCCTTTGAGCGGCTCGGGGAGTTTGCGGACTATGCGGGCTACTTGCCGCTTGCGCCCGATTTGGCCGCTGAAGTCGTTTCTCCGAGTGATGAATCTTCCAAGGTCGAATCGAAGGCAAAGGCTTGGCTACAAGCCGGAGTACGTGTTGTACTGGTCGTGGATCCCCAAACCAAATCAATTCGTGAGTATCGATCGCCGTCCGAGATCCGTGTCTACGAGGGTGGGACCATCGATCTACGCGACGTCTTACCTGAGTTTGAACTCAATGTGGTCGAGTTGTTTGCATAGTCAAAGGCACGAGGTGAGGAAGCCTCCTGCGGCTCACGCTATTTGACACAGATGTGCTCAGTCTAAGTGAACCATGCTGTTGGGGGGCGGGTTAAAAGAGCAAAGACCGGCGGGAGCCGGTCCTTGTGTGGGCAATGGGAGAGTGACGTCGGCTATTCGGGCAAAAACCGACGGAGGATTGTGACGGCTTGTCGAAAGTCGCAGTGCTCGACGACGATCACGAAGTTGATGGGGTTGAAGTTGCGTTGGCAATGAAATGAAAGCAGCGGGCAAGATTCATGTCGTGTTTGACGTCGGATTGGTGTCCCTTGCAGATCGGACAGACAAAGACGAACCGCTGATCTTGCTTTTGGTGCGGCCACCGCAGGGACTGCCGCCAAGATGTGGCGACGCACCCGGCAGCCGAGCCCGCGGCCTCTTGTGTCTTGGTCAAAGTGTAACGAATGGTGTCGCGTAGGGCGCATTTGTCAACGCGGTATCATCTGTCAACGCCGAATCATCAGCAAGCCTAACTGTCTACAGCAAGCTTTGCACCTCTCATGCACCGCAATTAGGGTGAAAGGTGGTTTGTATGGTGCAAATCGGTAATGGACAAACAGGATTCGACCGGGAAAAGAGCGAGCTAAGGCTTTGCCAGCAAAGGGTTTGCGAGAGTGCCCCCTCATGGGCTCGAACCATGAACCTACTGATTAAGAGTCAGTT
>JAGQPD010000430.1 GCA_020426865.1 Planctomycetales bacterium | reverse complement strand
TGGCGGCAATGTCCATGTCGGGGACGGTGACGAGATGTTCTCGTTCACGCCGGTGCTTTGGGTGGACGAAACTGCTCCCGCTGGACACTACTGGGCCGAGTTCCGACTGGTCGACGAATCAGGCACATTTGGTGATTCGGGCCGGTTCTATTTCGATGTGCAGCAAGTCCCCGAGCCGTCAACGGTCGGACTCATCGCTGTTGCGATGGTCGGCCTTTTGCGACTACGGCGGCGAAATGCTTCGTACGTGTAATCATCCCTTAAAGCTCCGGCGGAGAGATCCGCCGGAGCCTGTGTTGGCTCCATGCAATCCGTCATTCGACACAATCCGTCATTCGTATCCGGCCGCGGCCGCCCCGCGTCTCGAACAATCTCAAGAGGTGTTGTATGGATATAGACTCGTCGCGTTTTATGCTGATTGCCGCTCTTTTTTCACTCGGGCTTTACACGGGTTGCGGCGCACCGGCCAAACCCGCTGTCGCTGACCGGCAGGAGCCCCAGTATTCCGAATCGCTTGCCGACAGCGTGGCCGACGCGAAGCGGCTGAATGATGAAATTCGCGACGCTTTCGCGGCCGGTGACTTGCAGGCGGCTGACGGACCCGTTCACGAAATCGGGCATTTGTTGGCGTCGTTATCCGAACGTGTGGGACAGATGTCGTTGTCGGAAGCCGACCAACAGAAGGTCGATTTCGCAACCAATTCACTGATGGACTGTTTCGGGGCGCTCGATGAACGCTTGCACGGTGGCGAGTCCAAAGGCAAGTCATACGGAAATGTCGCCGAGAGTATTGACACTGCATTATCGGAATTAATCGCGATCGTCAATGAGGGCCCCCAAGAATGAGCGACGCGCGTTCCCAAAGAAATGTCAGACGGTTTACCATGCTCGTTTCCGTGTCTCTGTTGGTGATCGGCTGCGCGAAGGAAGACCCTCGCGTACTCGAAATGCGACGCCGTCTGTCCATGGAAAGCGAGCCTGCCGATGTAACCACGATTGAGGAAGCAAAGAATTCACTTCATGAACACCCAAACGTGCTGATCGCTGCCAGGATCGTCGACGACGAATACGAGGCGTTTATCGACCGCCAGGCCGCTTTCATCGTTACCGAGATCGTTCCCGATGATCACACTCACGGTGGGAATGAGCACGACGCGGCGAATTGCCCCTTCTGTAGCCGCAAGGCCAATGCTCTCCGCGCTGCCGTGCAATTCGTGGACGATTCGGGCAAGCCCATCGGTATCGACGCGCGCGAGCTTTTCAGCATCCATCAAGGCGACACCGTTGTGGTGGCCGGTAAAGGTGAGTTGATCCCTGGCCTGGATATGCTGCAAATCACGGCGGAGCGAATATTCGTGCGAACGGGATCGGCCAGATGAACCGTCTACTCAACGCCGTCGAGCGCATGTGCAATTTCACGTTGACAGGGCCCAACCGTTTGGTTCAGACGATTGTCACGATCGGAAACTACGATTTCTGTCCCTGGGCGAATTGCTACGTATACTGGCTAAAACAACCGATTTCATGGTTCGGCGTCGTTTGTCTGGCGGCAACGCTTACAGCCGTGTTCGTCGAACCACGAGCCTGGATTATGGTAGGTTCGGTTGTGGCCGTGATGCTCACAGGGACGATTTGGCCGTGAATTGCCATGCGTGGTACGATTGCCGAGATTGAATTCGATTGCCGCCGCGCTCGCGAAGGTGAGCGTGTCAAGGTTCACCTGGGGATGCATAACCGTTGGCCTTGGCCACTTTGGGGCCTTGCGATTGAGAATGGATTCTTCTTGAACGATGACGAGAATGAGACGCGGCCCGTTGCGGCGTTGGCGAGTGTCCCGGGGTGGAGTCGGTCCGCCTTCGTTTTCGAGTTTCGTCCTGATACCCGCGGAATCTACCCGCACGCGGCTACGGTACTGGCGACAGGTTTCCCGTTCGGAATCTGGCGGGCCTCGACGTTGATCAACGTCAAGCGTGAACTGTTGGTCTGGCCGCGTACCATTCCGTTGACGTCCATTCCATCGCTTCGAGGGATCATTGCCGACGTGATCGGTTCGCCGTCCCTTCGCCCGGGAGATGAGCAGGAGGTCGTGGGGGGGCGACCGTTCCGCGACGGCGATAGGCTACGTAACATTCACTGGGCACAAACGGCGCGTCGTGACACGTTGTTCGTCAACGAACGCCAAGCGTTGGCTCGAAGGCTTGTCTCGATTGTGGTCGATTGCCTTGCATTCTCAGGCGACGATTGGCCCCGACAGAAACGCATGCAACTGGAAACCGCGATCCGGGTCGCTGCCAGCATTGCCCAGGAATTCCATTCGCATCATGCCGAAGTGCGTTTCGTAATGGGAGATCTCGATCTGCACCTGCCGGCCGGGGCACCCACGCTACAGCGACTGCTCGACGCGATTGCGAGATTTCGGATCGAACTGAAATCGACCGACGAACGAATGATCCAGGACGAAAAATCGCTTACCTTTGTCGTAACTCAGCCGCGTCGACCTGCCGCGTGGCCACAAGGCCGTCTTCCGGTTTCCGCGACCCTTGCCCTGGTACTGGGTTTGCTGCCGGTGGCCGGCGCGGCGTGTCTACTGTCATTCACCGGTGACGGTTGCTGACGACATCCGATGTGGTGGCTCGGTCCGGGCCTAGGGTTGGGGGCATTTCCGCTCGCGCTGGTCTACTCGCTGCGAGTCTCCAAGTGGACGCGTAGCGAGGAACAGATAACTCTGCGCGGAAAATGGTTGAGCCGAGTTACGTTGGGGTTGGCACTTGTGGGCGCGGTCTGGTCGACCCTGTTTGTAATTCTCGAAGTGTTTCTTCCTCTCGGGACCCATTAATCATCCAAAGCAGCGAAGGCGATAATGTCTCTTTCTTCAAGCAATCAAGAGTCTTCCAGGCCAAGAGCGATCCTGGACGGACAGCCATGCGACCTCGACGTCGCTGTCGACTTGCTTCGCCGAGAGTTGTGCAGAGCGCTCATCGGCAAGGAGGATGTCATTGAGCTGGTGCTCGCCTGCGTCTTGGCGCGAGGGCATTTACTATTTGATGACCTGCCCGGCCTGGGCAAGACAACGCTTGCCAAGGTGGTGGCGCGTGCCGTGGGCGGCCATTTCGCACGAGTGCAATGCACTCCCGATTTACTGCCCACCGACATTACCGGATTCAACATGTTTGATCAGAAGACGCGTGAGTTCGAGTTTCGTCGCGGACCCGTGTTTTCCGATGTGCTATTGGCCGACGAAATCAATCGCGCCACCCCTCGAACTCAGAGCGCATTGTTTGAGGCCATGGCCGAACGGCAAGTAACCATTGACAACCACACTTACCCTCTCCGGCAGACCTTTTTCGTCATAGCCACGCAGAATCCGGTTGAGAGCCATGGGGCCTATCCGCTTCCCGATGCGCAACTCGACCGCTTCGCGATGAAGCTGAGAATTGGCTATCCCGACCGAGACAGCGAGTTGGCGATGTTGGCGGCGAACGAAGGTGTGACCGAGGGCGTACAGGTGGAGTCCAAGTCATTCCTATCACAAGCGCAGTTGTGTTACCTTCAGGAGCAGGTGGCAAAGGTTGCCTTGTGCGACAAGGTCCGACACTACCTGGTCGATCTTGGGTGGGCAACTCGCGATCACAAGGAAATCGCGCTGGGGTTGGTCCCGCGCGGACTGATCACGTGGCAACGGATTGCCCAGGCGCGCGCCTATCTTCACGGACGCGACTTCGTTTCTCCCGACGACATACAAGAAGTTGCTGGCCCCGTATTGGAGGTTCGGCTGTCCAGTCGCGTGGAAGAGACTTCCCAGTTTCTCCACGAGATTCTATCGGCCGTACCGGTACCCACGTTCTAAAGGCCGCAACTGTCGGCCGTTACCATTGCAGTTAGTCAGATGGCCGGAGGGCAAGATGTCACATTTCTCACAGTCGCTGCCCGCGAGAGCATGCTTCGTGATTGGGATAATCTGTTGTGCGGCAATGTCGTGTCGCAATGATGAGCGATACGGATACGAGCAGCAAACCGGGACTCATATGCCAATCGATTACCTTACGGCCGTCGATCGAGTCGCGCGAGCACATCAGGAAATACTCGATGGTCCAATCGTCGTGAGAGACGTCCACGTGGCGCATCGTCACGGGCACCGCCACGATCGTCAGCACCCGCATGAGCACGTCCGCATGACCGCATTGCAGGAAATAGTGGACCTGATTCGTTGGATTCCGAACCTGGCTGCGGATAGCAGGTCGATTCCAGAATTCACTTCGCGACTTCCGCGGCAGTACCGCCTGGCGATTGACGCGTGTCGTTCCTAAGTGTGCTACTTCCCGCTGGGTACTTGCAGAGCGCCGCTTCAAGCGACGACCCCGGGTGCCCCTCTCTTCATGTCGGCGATCGCCATCCCAATCTACGCCACGCCAACCACGGCCATGGTTCAACTGGCCTCCATGTTTCAACATGGCAATTCGGTTGGAGCAGCGTTCGCCCTCCTGGTCCTGGGTGCTGGTGCTCGGTGCGGTATTGGCGGCAGGGTTTGTTCTCACGTGCGATCGACGCCGATCGGTCGAAAACTGGATCGAGGTACAGCCCAAACAGCCACCGCGTCTCGATCTCGTCATGCCGGCTCCCCTCTTGGGCGCAATCGCTCTGGTGGGACTTGTCGCTGTGAGTGTCCTGGGTTGCTACGTCTATTATCCACCACCGAGCGAGATCCTCGAGGAATTGCGAATTGTCAACACGGAAGTAGCGACTTCCTCATTGACCCAAGACCGGGACACCGCATTGTATTGGATACCTGTCTACGACGATTGGACTCGAAAACTCCAAGTGAGCCTGTACCTGCGCGGGGAATCGCTGACTCCTTACCGACGAGCTAAGGCGCAAATCTTGCGTTCCAAACTCGAATCACTCGAACATGGAATTCAGAGCAAGGAGGATGAGGACCTTCGTCAACTTGGATTGGACGTCGACCAGGCCTTCCGCCGCATGCGAGCGGCCTTTTTACAACAAAAATGACCGGTTTAGCGAGCCAAGCGATGTGCGACCTGCTGCCGCCCAACGCGAGCGATCGGGTGTCAAGCACTAACTTGCGGGATCCATGTTTCGGACTCTGCCAGATTGTGTCGTTGGCTCCTGTTTATGGTATACTACAACTGGTCACGCACTTATGTAACGTATCGGAGGGGGCCATGTCGAAGCAGTCGCGCGGATTCACGCTCGTGGAGTTACTCGCCGTTTTGGCCGTCATTGCATTGTTGATCGCGATGCTGCTTCCGGCTGTTCAAACAGCACGCGAAGCGGCACGAAGAACGCAATGTCAAAACAACTTGCGGCAGACGGCATTGAGCTTGGAGCTCTATCATTCATCTCAGCTATACTATCCCCCGGCGCGTCTCGTCCCGCGATGGTATGACGAAGTGCAATGTGGAGAAACGGCCGCAACTTGGATGGTTCGCATTCTTCCGTATTTGGAACAATCCGATTTGGTCAAATTGAGTTCTATCATTCTGGCCACGACCTTACGTCGCGAGGCACGATTGCCGCCGACGGAAGATTCGTGTTAGGCACGTTTTCAAAGCAGGACGGGGCGCCTGCGGGGGTTCACCTCGTTGCGATAACTCAGCTGATTATGTCGGGCGAAGATGGAATCGCGCCCCACAACCACGGACGACACATCGACGGCATGTACTCGAATTTCGACACATCAGGAATCGAAGTCGTAGTTAACGCGTCTGGCGAAAATGAATGCCGTATTGTATTGCAGCAATGACCTACCCGTTGATTGACAGAAATGCAGTCCAGAACTAAGCTGGAGCTACGGCGTCGACCGCCCCGCACCTCGAATCACGTGTTGCCATCGATTGGACCTTCCACGACACTGCTGTTGGCTCGGCGACCACAAAGCCGCTCCGCGCAATTTGGGTTTACTGTCGTTGAGCTTCTTGTAGTCATAGCCATTGTCGGAATGCGTATTGCGTTGCTCTTGCCGGCTGTCAACGAGGCGCGAGAGACGGCGCGCAAAACGCACTGCCATAACAGTATTTGGCAGCTTGGAATCGCAACCATCACGTACCAGGAAACGTTTGGCTATTTTCCACCGGCTCGGCTTCGATCGCGTGAGTGGTATCAGACCGAATGCGAAACTTCACAGCCGTCCTGGTTCGCCCGCATTTTGGACTACTTCGACTGCGCGTCCGTCGGATCGCAATGGAATTACAATGCAACCTACGAGGAGCATCCGGCTGAGCTGCGCGAGTTTGCACCGGAGGTGTTCGTGTGCCCCTCTCGTCGGTCGCTGGCTCAATCCATCATCTCAAGCGGTGAAGTCACGCAGACAATTGTCTATCCATGCGGTTGCATGGGATTTGAGACGGTATGGCTGTCCAGTGGTGTGACGGGTGATTACGCCGGTAACCACGGTGATCTGACGGCGTTCGCTCGGATCGCCGGTGTCGCTCGCTGGCCAGTGGCAGAATTGCACGTGGCGTGTTGGACGAACGCGGTGGCTTCGTCTTGAGCACATTCCAAGACGGCGATGGGGCGGTTGCCGGTGAACATCAGGTAATCGTCGTTCAAATTGTCCCGATGGAAATGCTGTCCAATCGACTCGCTAGCGGAATCAAAGATACCGAGGCACATGCATCGCACCAAGTATTGAACTTGGTCGCACCTCGATTCTCGCAGTACGCATCAACACCGCTTTCGATCCATATCTCGGCGGACGATCAGAATAGTCCTGAGTTGGTGGTCGAGCCACTCCCCTCGCGTACCCAGAAGCGCATCCCATCGCCTGCCAAGCGATAGAACGTGGCAACTATCCGAACGTTGGACGGTCTCGTCCCATCGCGACCAGTGGGTGCCGTTGCATCTGTCCGATTTCGCGGGCCGTGACACATCCGAATCCAAATGGTGTTTGCCGATCCGGATACTGGGTCTACAATAGAGAGGGGCCACGGTGGATGAATAGCCATTTGAGTTGAAACTTTCAAGAGCAGTATTTTTTTCCATGAACACGACACTCGATCTTGACGCTGACGTTCTTGAGGCGGCGAAAGAGATCTCCGCACGTACTCAACGGACTACGGGGCAAGTTATCTCCGATCTAGTTCGGCTAGCGCTAGCCATTACACCTTCGCCCGCAGCGCAGCCGGTGGTGCTCAACGGATTCGAAATGATACCCCCCGCTGGACGAACCGTGACTCCTGAAATCGTGCGCCAGTTGGTGGACGACGGGGAGTGACCTGCGCGCATGATTGCTCTGCTCGACGTCAATCTGCTGATCGCGTTGTTCGATGCTTCGCATGTGCATCACCAGCAGGCTCATCAATGGTTTGCGGGGTCCCGCTCGCAGCGTTGGGCAACGTGTCCGCTAACGCAGAACGCCTGCATCCGCATCATCTCACAACCCGCCTACCCTAACCGTCTTCCAGCCGCTGACGTCGCCCGCCGCCTCCATGCCGCCACGCCGGCAGCCGACCACGATTTTTGGTTTGACGATATTAGCCTGGCCGATCCCTCACTTTATGACCTTTCTCAATTACCGTCGTCAAAGCATCTCACCGACGCATATCTGCTCGGTTTGGCCGCTAAAAACGGTGGCCGACTTGTCACGTTTGACAAAGGCATCCCCACCAGCTCGGTGCTGGCCGCCGATTCGCGTCATTTGCTGGTTCTGTAACTTGGCTCCTAGTGCCGCAACCGGTAAGTCCTAGGTCACCAAAGCGAGTTCTTGCCCATTTTTACAAAACGGGCTCCATTTCTCTCGCCACGTCCTGGGGCGGGGAGTGGTCTGAGCCTTTACCGGACGTCCCGTGTAGGTCCAACGGAATGGCCTCGCAAACGTTCGGTTGAAATAGTCAATGAATTCCAGTAGCCGTTGTTTCAAGGCATCGAGCGAGCTGAAGCTGGCGCGGGCGATAGCGCGGCGATGGACGATTCCGAATACAATCTCGATCTGGTTCAACCAGGAACTGTGTTTGGGTGTGTACACGAAACGGACTCGGTGAGATCGCATCATCAGAAACTCTTGACGAGTGGCCATCGACTTGAGGATCCCCAACTTTCCCTTGACACCCAACGTTGATTCATCAATACCTTCCAGGCGCGCAACGTAACGGACCAGCGACTCGCTGCAATGAACATTTAAGTTATCCATGACAATCACCCAGCTTGCGGCGGGATCCGTTTGAACCATGCGGCGAATATGTTGCACAATGTCTTCCTCTGTACGTGTGACGCCAATCGTAGGCGCAATCATCTGTCCGGTGACCACATCCCAATTGCCGATGAGACAAAGCGTCCCATGCCGCTTGTATTCAAATTCAATCCGTGCAGGCTTGCCGGGCTGCATTGGAATCGTCTTGGCGATCCGTTCGATCGCCTGAATGCCGGGCATCTCATCGATCGACACCGTTTGCGTTTGGGCTTGAAAATACAGCTCTGAGCCTTCCTTGTGTTGCGATCAAAGTGTGAGAATTCTGATCAACAACCAAGGAAGGCTGTTTTCTGTCAAGATCAATCCACAACCAACGTGCTAGCATCTACCCCATGTTCGGCCTGTTGAGGTGGGCAACTCAACGCTCTGGTGGCCAATCATCTACCGGTTGCGGAACTAGTTTGGCTCGCAAGGTCCCAGTAGCTACGCCCTCGTCAGCGACAGGTCAAGGGCAAGAACTGCTAGCACGTGTTGCTTGTGGCGTGAAATGGGTGAACCGGGTGCGATATTGGCAGAGGGATCAGAAATCTGCCAAGTAATGTGAATACGGTTGTTGCGTACATGCATGTATATGTATATTGTATCTGTACGCTTATAA
>JAGQPD010000429.1 GCA_020426865.1 Planctomycetales bacterium | reverse complement strand
TAACCGCGGACGTGTTGCCGTCTACAATGCGAGGTCCGACCCAGTTGTGCCACGTGGGAGCGGAGGGAGTTACGCTGGCGCCCGCTGCGTAGTTGATAGGGATCGTCTCAGTAGCCGTACCCGACAAAAGCTCGACTTCGGCAATCTGCAAGTAATAGTCGACCTCCGCCGGATTCGGAATTTTCGAGACAGATACCCAGCGTCCAGCAAATGTGCCGGCGGGATCCCGATCGGCCAAAAGCTCGTCCACGCCGCCGGGGCCAGAATTCGACCCGTCCGTCCGCACATCGGCACTCCACAACACTGCACCCGGCATGCCGGCGGCATCGTCCAAAATCGCCACGCGATAATTCGTCAACCGATTGACACAACAATCGCTGTTGCGCCCGACGACGTTGATCTGATCAAAGGCAACAACCGACGGCAGTTCGATCGTATACCCGAACTGCTCCACCGGTTCCGACGCATGATTGATCGAACCGATATCCCCATCGATGATGAAATTCGGATCCCAGCCGGCCCAGGTGGCCCCGGAAGCGGTCGCGGTGCCATCAAGTGCAACGTTGATCGGGTGCGTGACGGTAATCGTGTCGATTTGGCCGTGAACCGACGCGCCGGTCCACCCCAACAGTATGAGAGCAACGGTCAGTTGAGTTCGAATCATTAGCATCCCCTTGTCGTCACGTGTTGCGATTCAGCGCCGATCCCTCCGCCACCATTCCCCAAGCAGGCCATACGATAACACGAACCAAAGACGATTTCAAACAAAAACGTCCCGGCCACTCGGATTTCGCCCCGACCGCCAGATAATGCACATTAGTACACATGTCCACGCGAAGGCCAGCCGCGGTTCGGGGGCCGTCGTTCCCAACATGTCGAAGGGGAAGGCTTGCCCCCGATCCGCCAGTGCTTCGTGCAAGACAAATACGTCCCTTAGGCCAACTTTCCCATCCAAATCGAGGTCGCCGTTTCTCCACGAGGTTTCACCGGGAAGCGGATATTCGGTTAACCATCCGGCGAGAAAATCCGCCACATCCTGTTGGTCGACATTGCCATCGATATTGACGTCACCGAGCACCGAGTAGGGGCCCCCGGCGAACGTACCCTGCAAGCGATAGATGGTATCGTTTGCCTTGCTCATCACATAGATTTCGCCAGATTGGTCTTGACCGAAGCGAATATTTGCGCGACCGTTGGTACCAACGCCTACGATTTCGCCGAGACTGGTAGGAAGGCCGTCATCATCAAGCAATCGCAGTTGCATGACATCAGCGGGGACATCGTCATTGGCGAGTCGTTCTTGCGGTGACACATAAATCCGATCGTGCGAGAGGCTACTGAACAACAGAAACCCCTGTAATTCCTGAGCCAATACTCCGTGGTAAACAGCGCCCGTCACCACCGCATTGCTACCCAGATTGCTCGCGTGATCGAATTGTGCCACCGGGTAAGTGTAGTCATCTACCTGTCGCGTCGCGAGGGGAACTTCCTGCAGACTATTACTATCACCGGGTGCCACAAATTGGTAAGTACCTTCGTACAGGCCCCAGCCATAATTCTTGCCAGGCTCGATCAGATTGATCTCTTCCACGTTGTTGTGACTGATGTCACCCACGAACAGCTTCCCGGTCACCTGATCAAATGCCAGCGTTTGCGGATGTCGAAAGCCCACTGCGAATAGTTCAGCGAGGCGTTGATCGTCGCCAACGAACGGATTGTCTGCGGGAATCGTAAACGCCGCGCCGCCAATTGAAAGTGGATTGATCCGCACAATCGAGGCCAGCACATTGTCAAAAGACTGTCCGACATTGTTATCCGTGTAGTCATTACAGGAATTGGACGGCGAGCAGGGGCCTCCGCCATCGCCAAAGGTGAGATAGATATTGCCGAAATCGGCATCGCCGGAGTGCGACGTTGGATTAAAGGCGATTTGTTGACCGATGTGATCACCGTAGGGATACTGCACGCGATAAACTTGTCGCGACGAGGTCAACTGGTGCGTTAGCGGATCCATCGACCACTCGAACAACACGCTGTCGACCATTGACGACCGGTTCCAATCGTTCTGCAGGGGATGCGTGGGATTGGGTTGGCCGAACCGCTCGGTGTGCATCGTGTAAACTTTACCGTAACCCGGCGTTCCTGGCGTCGCGTATTGGGGATGGAACGCCAAACCGCGCAGGCCGTTGCTGGTCGCGACCGGATTGCCGCCAAAAACCGCCCCGCGCTCGGCCGCAATATCAAGGAACGGCTCGGCGTCGCGATTGCCCAACGCATTGTAGCGCCACACTTGACCTTGTTGTGTCGCAAAATAGAGTCCGTCCGCCTGGGTGGCCATCTGTTGAATGTCGCCAGGCAATGTCGACCAAGGAACAACGCGCACTGCCAGTTCTTCCGGTGCGAGCGGCACCGTCCCGATCGTCACCGCCGCACTAGCAAAGCCAGCGGTGACGAGGACGGCGCACAACAGACAACAAGCCGACAGACAACAAGCCGACAGGAAAAAATTCGTCCATGAAGTCGGTATTCGACTCGGATGGGTCGAGACGAGTTGCGAGACAGTTTGCGGGACGAACCGCAAGAACGCGCGGCCCATCGCTACGGCGTTCATGCCTGTGCACCTTTCTAACGGAATCGACGCAGGGCACCCCACACGAGACCGATCAATAGTAGCGTCGCGGCGGACGGTTCCGGGGTGGATTGTCCGAGTAATTCAAAGTTCAGTCCGCTTCCGGTCGCTGCAACGAGAGCATCATGCAAAATGTAGGCGTCCTGCAAGTAGACCCGCCCATCACCGTTCATATCACCCCAACCCCATGTCTCCCAATCACCAACGGTCACCGTGTTGTGTGCCCCGACCAGTGTCTTTTGCCGCAGCCAGTTCGACAAGAAGATGTCGGTATCCTGCTGGCTGATCTGCCCGTCGCGATTGATGTCCCCCGGCTTCAATCCTCCCGGAATCGCGTTCGCCTGCGCGGCAATCCACTCGTTGTCGGTGAACAGATTAAAGGTACCATAATCGGAGCCACCGCCGGTCGAGTTATCGCCAAACACATAGAGTTTCAGGTCGTCGACGGACCCTTGAAAATAGTCATCGTAGATCGGGATCGTGCCGTCGTTGCCGATTTCAGCGGCACCCACCGAGAGTCGACCCACGCGGTCGCCTGCGGTGACGGCGGTCCCCAGCGCGCCGTTATTGGCTGACACCGCCATGCCATTCACATACAAGACGGAAGTAAACCCGCGATTCGCGTCCCCCGAGCCAGGTACCACATTCGGCGCCCCCGGTGAATTGCGAGGGTAAACGTGATGCATGACATGATACCATTGTCCTCCCACAACCTGGACGGCCGCCGGAATACTCGCATCGTTGACATGCCCGTCGTTGACCTGAGTCCACTTGCCGTCCGCGGTAATGGCTGGGCCACCAGCGGCGATCGAGTCCATTACAATTACCTGTCGTCTCTGGCCAAGCGCGGCAGCTTCTGGAAACACCCAGCCTTGCAAGCCCCGCGCCGTGAGTCCTGCGTAGTTCAGCGGAAAATCGGGAGCAAACTCGGTGATTTGGCTGGGGCGATTCAGTACTATTCCCGCCACCACGTCGTCCTGGCCGTCAAACTTGATCGCCAGATTGCCAGCTTGCGCGCCCGGACGCGCTGCCGCGTTAACGTATACCGGCCCTCCCGTCTGTACCATGTCGACGTACGCTCCGGTTGGACCTTCGCTGTCGAGCGTGCCACCGGACGTTGGATTGCCGGCACCAGAACCGACCACAATGCCCGCCGACGCGTTTTCTAGACTGTCGTCGCCCATTTGGAAATTTCGATCGATCGTCACCGCCGCTGAAGCATCCGTGGCATTGTCCACCAAAACAAACCATGCCGCTGCGCAGGCAACAGCGCACACCATCGTGGCTCGGTTCCGACTCCGAAACGCAAACCCGCCAATTGCCAACCCGATCAACAGCGGCAACAGGCCGGGTTCGGGTACGCTCGCAAGGGACGGGGTTCCAAGTGAGCTACCAAAATTGTCCTTCCACACCGTGTAATCCGCCGCGTCCACTCGTCCGTTGCCATTTCCATCGGCCGCCAAAGCGGTTGTCGACCCGAAGTTGTCTTTCCAAATGGTATAGTCCGCAGCATCCACGGTGCCATTCTGGTTGTAGTCACCCAACAATAGCTCACCACCTGTCACATACTCCACGGCACCCTCCATGATCGTGCCAGTCGCAACATCCACGTACTCGAATCGCAAGTCTTGTGCATCCTTACTGGTACTGTACACTCGACCGATGTTAGCAGCATCCGTTGGTCCAAACGTGGAACTTCCCAACAAGAAGGCCTCGGCCAGCACGAACTCACCCGAAGCGCCGGCTTCGTCCCAACTGGCACCAATTCCATTGCCTAAAGAATCGTAATTCTGCTGGTCAAGGCTATTCCAGTTGACCGTCGTGAGCGAACCGGCGGCGCTGGCAATGCGGTAGTAATTCGTTTCGAACGACGAATTGAAGCGGTTGATTAATCGCACGGTTCCCGTGGTCCGATTCACTTCAAGTCCCAACCGCGGAACCGACGATAGTGGCGCGAGCACTTCGACGTCGGCAATCTGCAGATAGTAATCCGTCTCCGCCGCATTATCGATCTTGTCAATCGTGATCCACTTGCCCGAAAACGTCCCGGTCGGGTCTAAATCAGCCGTGAGCATATCGACGCCGGCCGTACCAGAATTCGTACCATCGGTCCGCACATCGGCGCTCCAGATCGGCGAACCTGCCGTGCCCGCGTTATCGGACAAGACAGATACGCGATAATTCGTCAGCCGTTCGGGGCAACATCCATCGACTCGATTGAAGACATTGATTGCTTGAATATCCACTGGGTTGGCAAGCTGGATTGTATAGCCAAACGTGCTTGTAGGTTCCGCGGCGTGTACGATGGTATTCAAATCTCCGTCAATGATCCGATACGGATTCCAATTGCTCCACGTCGGCCCAGTGGCGGTAGCAGTACCATCGGGAGCAACATTGATTTGCCCGTGAGCGGCCTGTGGGTACGCAACAATGCCACATGCCACAAAGCTGACACAGGCAATGGTTTCCATACGGCGACCTCGGCGGAGGAGGAACGATAGCCCGACAGCACTGACCATCGCTAGGAAAGCACCCGCCGGCTCGGGAACCGAGTTAAGCATGGCTTGGAATGACCCGGCACCATTGGCCTGTTCGTAATCGGCCTTGAACATCAAGAAATCAGCGGCGCCGCTGATGCCATCCCCATTGAGGTCGCCCAAGGCGTACGCCTCTGCTCGTGTTTTTCCCGTGACATCCGCCTCCAATACTGTCACGAGGCTCGTCCAATCCGCGGCATCAATCGCGCCATCGAAATTCATGTCCGAACGAATGTACGAATTGCCGCTGTTGCCTTCGAAACGGATCTGCACGTCTCGAATCGAGCCGTTGGCTTCAAGGATTTGCATCGTAACGTCTTCGTAGATCGAGCGGAGCCAGGCGGCGGAGCCCAGATTGAGAGTCGCGCCATCAGCGATACGTCCACCATCGCCACCAGCTAGTTCGCCTTCGCTCAAGTCCGTGGCCGAGCCAGCGGCACTGAAAATTGTCCAGGTATCGTCGGGGTCAACCGAGCCGTTTCCGGCGGCATCGTAGTGTCCGGAAATCGGTGTCCAACCGGCTTGGCTTAGACTTCCCGCCGCGGACTGTATCGAGTAACTGATAATGTCGAGATCCTTGCCGGACTCATTGTGCAGTACCATCGCACCGGTATCGCGATCAACCGTCAGACTGACAACCAGCCCTCGGCCCCACACTTCGACCTCGGCAATTTGCAGGAAATAATCGAGTTCTGCAACGTTTTCAATTTTGTCGATGGAAAGCCAACGTCCAACGGTTGATCCTGTTGGATCGAGCGATCGTGTAACCGTATCAACACCACCATCGCCGGAATTCGTGCCATCCGTGCGCACATCCGTGGACCAGATCGGCGATCCCGGTGAGCCGTTATTATCATCCAGAATTGAGACGCGATAATTCGTCAATCGCTCGGGGCAACATCCGGTTCGATTGTGAATATTGATCGTGTCAATATCGACCTCTTGTGCCAGCTTGATGGTATAGCCGAACGACGTAACTTGCTCCGACGCGTGGACGATCGTTCCTAGATTTCCATCGACAATTAGATTGGGATCCCAGCCGTCCCAGGTGGGCCCGGATGCCGTCACCAACGCACCTAGCGCATAGTTGATGGGAATTTCCTCCGTGACGTTCCCGGTGATCACTTCCACCTCGGCGATTTGCAGATAGTAGTCGTTTTGCGAAGGGTCTTCGATTTTGTCAATCGATAGCCACGCTCCACCAAACGTCCCAGTTGGATCAAGATTGGCCGTCAGCACATCGATACCACCCTGCCCTGAATTCGTGCCGTCGGTCCGTACATCGGCAGACCAAATGGCGGATCCAGGAGCCCCACCGAGGTCGTCGAGAATCGAAACACGGTAATTCGTCAATCGCTCCGGACAACAATTTGTGCGATTGAACACGTTGATCTTTTCGAACGCAGAATTCTCCGTCAGTCCGATCAGGTAACCGAATGTTGTCGTAGGTTCGGCGGCATGAACAATGGAGGCAATATTGCCGTCGATAATCTGTGTCGGGTTCCAATCTGCCCACGTCGGCCCCGTCGCCGTGGCTGTCCCACCTAAGGCAATATTCTTGGAACGCGTCACCGAGATCGTATCGATTTGTGCGTGAACCGTCGGGCCGCACGCGAGCAGCATCGCGATTCCGCTGATCGCCAACCGTGTTGTTGTCCGTTTCATTTCCAGCCCCCAATTCGAACGATGCCAATTCGGTCAGTCAATTTAGAAAATAGTCAGACCATCCATCCAACAAGGAACGCTCCGTTGGCCTGTGCCACGAGCCAGCGACGGCGCGCGGCAAAGCACAAGCAACCGGGCCTACCCGAGACGCGGCTATTGTAACAATGGGAATCCTGCGAAGATAGCAGGAAAATTCCCCTAATCGATCATGTTTCAGAAACTCGAGAGCTGCTGCTGAAATGAATGCAGGGGGCCCAACCGAACGCTTGATCTGCCGCCCACTCGTAATCTATATGCGATGTCCATCTTTCGATGATTGTTGTATAGCGACGACCGGTCCCATATAATCGCGACTTGCCCGCGATGTCCACATCCATCGCGATGGTCCAGTTGAGAGGGTCTGTTTAACGAGGGGCGAAAAGGAACTATGACTACAGAACGCTCATTTCCTGCCGATTCAAGACGTGCGTTTACGTTAGTCGAGTTGTTGGTGGTCATCGCCATCATCGGCTTGCTCGTGGCACTTCTTTTGCCCGCGGTCAATGCAGCTCGTGAAGCTGCCCGTCGGACGCAGTGCATGAACCACTTGCGACAGATCGGCTTGGGCTGGATCAACCACGAAAGCGCCCACGGCTTCTTGCCGTCAAGCGGTTGGCATCCGAAATGGGTCGGCGACGCGGATCATGGTTTCGGACGATCGCAACCAGGTGGTTGGGTATACAGCACATTGCCCTATATTGAGGAGCAGGCTCTATTTGACTTGTCCGGTGATGGTGACCCAGACAATATCTCCTCTCAACAAAAAGTCAACGGCGCCCGGCTGGCACAATCACCGGTCGAGGTGATGAATTGTCCGAGCCGCCGTCCTGCTCAGTTGTTCGACTATATCCTCCCGACCTCATGGGACGTCTACAATGCGAATACCGTTGACGCCGTCGTTCGCCAAGATTATGCCGCTAACTCTGGTCGAGAAACAGGTGGGGAACAGTCCAGTCTCAGTCCAACGAGCTACGCCCAAGCGAAGTCATTCAATTTTGACGCCGAAAAGGGAGCAAATCACTCAGGGGTCAGCTTCAAGGCCAGCGAAGTCAAGCTGAAACAGGTCAAAGATGGCACGACCAAGACCTACATGGTTGGCGAAAAATATCTCAATGCCGATTCCTACTTCAACGGCCGAGACGGTGCTGACAACCATAGCATGTATCAAGGTTACGATCGCGACGTCAATCGATGGACGGGACAGGGGTTGCTGCCTTTAAACGACCGTCCAGGATATGAAAACAACTTCATTTTTGGCAGTGCCCATTCGTCCGGTTGGTATGTGGTGTTGTGCGACGCTTCGGTGCAACTGATGTCTTACGATTTGGATCCGCTGATTCACGAACGCATGGGTTCACGTGCCGACGGCGAAATACTCGACGCGCCACGAGCTACCGCCGGACCTATCCGCTAACTTACCTGAACGCGCGATCCATCCTGGGGGTGCCCCAGTTCGCTTATTCCCTCTGCGCTGATTGGAGCCAAAACGCATGTCGAGTCGTACGCCTAGTGTGGTCCACGCTATCACAGTACATCGGGGAAGCCGCCGCGGTCTCGTGTTTAGCTCGCTCGTGTTTAGCTCGCTCGTGTTATGCGTCGTGGGTTGTGGCGGTCCCGGTCGCGTGACACCCCCTGAGATTGATCCAGCCGCCGCCGCGGCTCAAGCGCTGTCCCGCTACGACTCCAACCAGGATGCACAGCTCGATGAAGCGGAACTCAAGAAATCTCCTGGATTGCAGCAGGGGAAAAGTCGCTATGACACGAACAACGACGGCAAGCTCTCCGCGGCAGAGATTGAGTCCCGAATTGCCAGTTGGAGCACGCAGCAGATTGCGATTACGTCACTTAGTTGCACATTCATCTACAAAGGTGCTCCGTTGGTCGGCGCCGATGTTCTGATGGAACCGGAACCATATCTGGGCGACCAGGTGAAGCCCGCCAAGGGGCACACATCCCAGGATGGCTCGGCCATCATGGCCATTGATGACAGTGACTTGCCGAAGGCACACAAGGGAATCCGCGGCGTGCACTACGGAACGTACAAAGTGCGTGTCACCCACCCGTCGATCAACCTCCCAGCAAAGTACAACACCGAAACGGTACTCGGCCACGAGGTAGCGGACGACTACGGCAAACCGTATGCAACGTTCCAGTTAAATTAGGCGATCGCTGGGTGGCTCCAACAGGATTCCGGTCGGTCTATTCCCTATTCACAACGTGCGCTATCGACGTCTCCGGTGTGGAACGGCGTTTTCGTTGGGTCGGAGCGATTCGGATGAGTTCGCCGGTCGCGATCGAAGCACGAAATTGATTTCGATATCCAGGTCGCCACGGGACATTAGCGCATCCACGACGGTCGGAGTTTCCGCTTGCGGGCCGCGAAGCGGAATCACTCGTACCTGGTAATCGCCCGTCTCACGAAAGGTCTCGAAAGCGTAGCGACCGCGAGCGTCCGTAACCGCATCATCGACGACGTTTCCCTCATCATCAAGTAGCTCGACGCGGAGCCCTGCCAAACCGAACGAGTTCCTCGCCTGCGGCACTGCCCTGGTGTTCGGTGTCGACATCGTGGCGGCGACAACCATTCCATGAATTACCGATTGCAATTGAAAAACACCGGCCTGCAGGTTATCGACCTCCGTGTTGCGCCGGACGATATCTGAAAGCCGTGTGTCCTCAATTTCTGCCAGTTGTGCGCCGCCAAAGATGTTTTGATACCAATAGCGATCAAAGAATTCGATGTCTTCATTGATCAGACTATGCCCAAATCGATACCCCGCCGTCGAAAATTCGTTGGTAATGCCGGGATTGACGTTCGGGTCGTATCCCTCATACGATGCAATCGCACCGTCACCTAACAATGCCGGAAGGAATTCGTTAAACGTGATCGCTTGAATCTCCGCAATCACCATGGCTCTTGCGGCCTGGTAAAGTTGTTCGTCCGACGAACTGGGATTCTCCACTGCCAGGCGTTCGGCCCACCAGTTATGTTCGCGGACGAACAACGCATGCATGGCGGTGAGCTCAATGTTCTCGTTGGCGCGAATATCGCCGGCAACAAAATCTCCCTGCGCATCGATATGTGGCAGATTTCCGTCGCTCACCAGCAATCGCCCCGCGACAAATGCTCGCAATCCATCGGCAGTCGCCCGGTCCGAACCATACACCATCGAACCGTCAAGCCAGGCGGTGATCTCGTTGATCTGCTGTCGCGGGTTGCTCGAGTCGGTACCCGTCGTCGGATCAAAAATAGACCGTACGAAAGGTATCGTATCATCGCCGCTGCCAACGCGCTGCGACCAAAGTTCCTGCGCATAAGAATGCCTCTCCTCTCAGTTCCCGCGACGGCCTGAATGTTGTGCCGACCTGGCAAAGTCGGGAACTAGGCGATGGAGGCCGTCGAGGTCACGAAAAGTATCAGAAAAGTATGCCCCCCCATACTCTTCGGCGGACTTGCGCGACGAAACGTAACGGCCCATTCCAAAAAGTTTTGTTGAGGCAAATTCAACGTGGGATCTGATTCAACGTGTAGTAGGCCTTCACATGGACGAGCCGATCGCCCTCTGCTGATGTCACGCCGGAGAAATCGAAGTCATGCACGTGGCCCTCCACCAGATTGTCGATCGTCAGCAACACCTTGCACCGATCGTCCGACACACGGGCCGCAACAACGCGCGGAGCGGTCTTGTCGACCTCGGGGCTGCCGTAACCCTGTTGATAGATGTGCGTGTAGGCCTGCAGTTTGTAGGACAGCGGGTCAAGCGCTGATTCTGTGTCAACCGGCTTGGTGAATTCGATCTGAAACCCATCGCCTCGCGCGCGAATCTCTTTCACTTCGAATGGAACGACTCCCGTCCAATCCAATCGCTGCAACGCGAATTCGCGTGGCCCCCGTACCGGCCAGCCGCGATTTGTACCCCCAACGATCAAATTTCCCTGTGGAGAAAACTCGCACGCCAACAGCCCTGTTGCCAGGCCCTCACGAAACGGGTAGCAGGCACCTTGCCAAACACCATTGACTTCTTCCGTCGTCGCTCTCATCACGACGCTCAAACTAAAATCGCCGATGAACATCTGATTCTCAAATGGTCCAAATCTACCACCTGTTCGGTCCACGACGAAACCAGAGATCGAACGCCCCATCTTGATGTAAGGAAATACGACGGCATAAGGGACTAGCTCAGGCACTCGCTCCAACTCCACCGTCAGACGCGACGGGCTATTGGGCGTTACTTTCGGCGTATCCATGTTCTCGACCAGGTCGTACCATTTGAAGCTTGCGGGATGTCCCATAAAACCACCCGGCTTCAACACCTTCAGCGAACAGGAGCCATTCCACGGACCTTGACTTTCGGAATAAAACATGACGCCGTGCTCGTTTGGACCAATTCCACAAGGGCTGCGAATGCCGCTGCATACCGGCGTCGCCTTGCCGTCCTGACCGACCCTTACGCACCAGCCACGAAAAGGGACGTCCGAGTCATACGACTTCGATAGACACAATGCAACCCAAATGTCGCCGTCCGCGTCCAACTTTGAGCCAAAGGCAAATTCGTGGTAGTTGCGAAAGCCCCAGATGTCGCTCAGTGTCTCAAACGCGTCGCCTCGCCCGTCGCTGTTGCGGTCCGTGATTTTCGTGACTTCCGTTTGTTGCGTAACGTAAAACGCTCCGTCGCGGTAGCTGATCCCCAGCACTTCGTCGAGTCCCGACGCGTAATGAGTGTAGGTGGGCTGGGGATGCCCTTCGAACGCTCCATCGACTAAGAGGATTTCCCCACGGCGCGTACCTATGGCCAACCGACCGTCTGGCAACACTTCGAGACTTCCTGCCTCCAACCCCAGTTCTTTCGGGACTGGTATCTCGACGATCTTGTAGTACTTCGCCTCTTCTTCCGCCGTGTCCCAGTATTCTCCCAGGTCTTCTGCCGTCGCACAGGCAGTGCACAGCATGCTCAAACCGAGAGCCGCAACGAGCGGCACCAGGCCGCAAGCTAGTGTGTCGCTTCGAATCATCATTGTCCTTTCTCAAGCCAATGGTAGGTCAAGTCAATTGTCGACTTGCCAGGCGAAACGTCAAACAGCACGTGCAGATCCCGTCGATCGTCAACACCGATCGACTCCAAGCGTTGACCCGTCTGCAGCTGAATTCGCAAGCCGTCGGCAAGTTGAAACGTGTTGGCATCAACTTGCGTGAGACCGCTCCCTGAAGCAACTCGCAATCGCAACCCGCTACGCTCCGACCTGCTGGACATGGTGATGGTTCGCTGAAGAAACGCCTGGCCGTCTTCGCTGTCGATGCGATCGACAACGTAATCATTGACGACAATGTCTTCGAAGCGGTATCGAAAAGCAGGACGCCGCAATTCATCCAGCTCATACCCCAAGAATCGATGCCTTGGAGGCCGTCCGTCATCCACAACCCACGGACGAATGGCATCATCCAAATCGGGCCCATTGGA
>JAGQPD010000428.1 GCA_020426865.1 Planctomycetales bacterium | reverse complement strand
GTTTGGGTTTGTAGGGCAGGTAGAGTGCTTCGAGGGCCGTCAGATCAACGCAGGCCTCGATTTGCCTGCGCAATGAATCGGTTAGTTTCCCCTGGCTGTCGATGGTCTTCAGGACCGTCTGCTTTCGCGAGGAAAGTTCCTGCGCCTTTTCCCAGGCGTCTTCGATCGCGCGTAGGGCGGACTCGTCCAGCCCACCGGTCGCCTCCTTGCGGTATCGGGCAATGAATGGAATGGTGTTGCCGGCCGTCAATAATTCGACGACCACTCGCACCTGCTTGATGCCAAGCGACAAGCTCGTCGCGATTTGACGAAACGTTTCGTCGACTTGCGATTGTTGGTTATCCATGGCCAAAATTGAATCGTTCCTGGTTGGTGTCGTTTCGCCCATCGATCGCCGCTTGTGGATTGTCGATGATCGATGCAACACGATTTTAGGAATGATTCTATCGGATCTGGTCGATTCCGACAGGTCCGAGCGATCGTGCCCGAGTATCGTTCCTCAGCAGTCTCCAGCCGGACTATCGAAGCTTGTGTCAGGCCACCTGACGGGCAGGGTGGATTGTCAAGAATCACCGATGAGGACTGTGTTGGCGAGTTACCCGTGGGGTGTCAACAAAGCCCGTCGTGCTTCCCCATCCTCACCCGTGCCCTTTCCGCGATAAGGAGTTGCGAAATTGAGTTTTGATCGGCTCGCGGCTGGGTCCGTTGATAGAGGTCGCGTGTTGGGACAGCCGTGTAACATTACGGCTGGGGACAGCCGTGTGACAATGGCCGTGAACGCTGTATGACCAATCCGACAAGCAGCAACAACCCTAGCGTGCACGTTGCCGGCTCGGGGACCGAGGCGACGGCGGAACCGGACAGCGAGCTGCCGAAATTATCTTTCCAGATCGTGTAGTCCGCGGCGTCGATCACGCCATTGCCATTGCCGTCGGCAGCCAAGTCGGCTGTCGATCCGAAGGAGTCTTTCCAGATCGTGTAGTCGGCCGCATCGACGACGCCGTTGCCGTTGTAGTCGCCCAACAGCGAAGTTACCGTTTCAGGACTGAGCAAGACCAGCGACGCATCATCGAACCAAGCTGCACCGCCTTGATTATTCAGTTGAATGAAGAAGAGGCTGACGCGGGCAAAGGCCGTTCCTTCCGGGGCGATCGCCGATACCGTGCCTTCGACAAAGAGATCTTCCATCATGTGTGGGTCGCGACCATCAAGCAGCGGAAAGTCGTTGCCGTTAGTATCGACCATGTTGTCGGGGGAGCCGATTGCTTCGCGAAGTACGTTCCCGTTGGCATCGAGAAACGACAAGGCAATCGTATTATAGTTCTCACTACCGAGGATACTGTCTCCCGAGGGTGTTGCCACTTTGACGCTGGCTTCGAATTCCTGCCCTGGCGATGCGGGAACGTTTTGCAGCAGGCCCGAGGCGTCCGGCCGGCCGTTGAACGGGCCGAACGTCTTGGCCATATAGATGCCATCGGGGGCCTGGTCTGGTACGGCGACGTCCAGGCCGTCCGGGTCGCTGTCTTCCAGGAATACGTTGCCAAATGTCAGCCATGTGTCGGTCGTTGTCGGCGTCGCAAAATCGATCGGCAGCGGAAAGTCCGTTTCAAAACTGCCATCTGTCAGTAAGTTGTCACTGACGGTCGTATTGAACCGGGACACGGCGACGCTATCAACCTGCAGGACATAGGTCTCGCCCTCGGCCTCCGTGATGGCTGGTTGCAACGAGTTGTCAAATGCCTGAGCGAACGAGCTGTCGGGCGCCCAAAAATTAATATGCAACTTCATCGGGTCGTCCGGCACATCGGTCGTTTGCGTGCGTACGAGTGCGTCATTGACGTACCACTTAATCGACTGCGGCGTCCAGTCAACTCGATAGTTTTGAAACTGAGTTAGATCAAGACTGCTAACGCTGTGCAGTTGGGGCGTGCCGGCGCTGTCAAAAGTCCCTTCGTTCCAGAAATTGCTAAGCACCTGTTGGGAGCCACTCGCAACCGCCTGGTTGCCGAGCAATTCCCAGTCGATTTCGTCACGGACGAGGTTCCCCGAGCCAGGCGGTACGTCACGTTGGACATCGAACAGGAACAGACCACCCACCAATCCGGCCGACGTGTCGGGTTTGAATCGCGCGCGGGTTTCGAAGGATATGCCGCCACCACGGGCAAAATTTCTTTTGCTGAGCAGGTCCGTGCCAAGGAACTGGTTGCCGGGGTCAACGGGTGAAAAAGTATTGAGCAGAAACTCGGCGACAGCACCGTCAGCGGCGGCCGGTTCCGCGATTCCTTGTTGCGGCAGATCCGTGGCCGGATTCCCGCGGAATTGGGTGCGGCCGACGAACGTTCCTTCCGCTTCGAAGGGGAGTCGCCACGCCGAGGTGTCGACGTTGCCACTTCCGGCGCCATTACCGGCAAAGTCATCCTGAAAGAGGAGCTGTGCTTGGGCGACATGGGACGTGGAACGGACGACCGGGCTAAGTATTGTCAGGGAAACGGCGGCGAACATCCACGGGAGCATCTTCATGGCTATTGCGACTCCAGTTTGTGAAACGGCTAGAAACAGTTTTTTGGATCAATGGAGATCGTTACGGTTGTTCCGTCAAGTATGATTGGGACGGTCGGGCATGTCAACGCTTTGGTAAGGATTCGCTGGCGGAATTGCCGGATTGTGGGGGTCCGTGCCGCGGTTTTTTGGTTGACCCATCACGGCATCCATCTTGCCAACTTGATTGACGAAGGGGCGGCTCGTGGCTATATTGGGATGAAACAGTTTCAGATCAATGAGGCAGTTGAACCGGTAGCGTAACAGGAAAGGGATCGACCGATGGCATCGATACGGGAAGTGGCACGGGTGGCGGGGGTTTCGATCGCCACGGTATCGCGGGTGATCAACGGCGCCGAATCGGTGACGCCGCAGGTGCGACGGTCGGTGCTGGCGGCGATTGAGTCGTGTGGTTATGCGCCGGCGGTTGGGAAGCGATCGCCCGATTCGTTGGCATGGATGTATGCCGGGTTGTTTACGGTTGGTAGTCCTTACGATTCATCGTGTTTGGAAGGGGCAGTCGATACGGCGCGACGGCACGGATTGGATCTGACGATTGTCGATGTGCATCGTGACATGCGGGAGACCGAGGCCTTTCGTCAGTTCTTTGCGCGGAAGGGAATCCGCGCGGCGATTGTGCGGTGCACGGCGGATCAGCGAGCGATGGTGGCGTCGATGGCCAGCGAAGAGATACCGGTGGTGGTGTTGGGGGATCACTTTAGGCAGTCGGGGCTGGAATTCATGTACGCGGACTCACAACGTGCAAGCCGCGAGGCGGTCGAGCATCTGGTGGCGATGGGGCATCAACGGATTGCCTATGCGGCGTGCGAGCGTGACGACGGCGACCATTTGGACCGATTCGAGGCCTATCGTAGTGTGTTATCGGATGCGGGGTTGTTCGACGAGCGACTCGTCAGCCGCGTCCCGCCGTATCGCATGGACGGCGCTCAGCTATTGCGTAATTGGATGGCGATGCAAGCTCGGCCCACGGCGGTTTTCATTGCCGACCCGTTGGTGGCTTTCGGCGCCATCAATGAGGCCCACCGAACGGGCGTTGAACTCCCTGACGATTTGTCGATTGTCGGGGTCGACGATTGCGACTTGCGGGACATCTGCTATCCACGTATGACAGCAGTATGTCAAGACGCTGTGCAATTAGGACGTAGCGCCGCCGATTTGGCGATCGCCCTGGCCGACGGCAGGTCGCGCAAGGACGCGATCACGAGCGAGCCGCGGGCGTGGTTTGAGGTTGGGAACACAAGCGGGCCGCCGCCGAAGCAGACGGTGAGAGTCTTGCCCACCGGGGCCCGCGTTCCGGTCTAACCCATAAAACCAAAACGTAGTGTTTCATCACGGCCGTTAGGCGCGATGGGCCAACGAATCGCGGATTTGCGTGAGTAACTTGACTTCGTCCGAAGGTTCGGGAGGTGTTGCTGCTTCTTGCTCTCCTTCCAATCGCTTGCGCGCGGTGTTGATCCCCTTGACCAACATGAACACGGCGAAAGCGACGACGAGAAAGTTGATCACGGCATTGATGAACACACCGTAGCTGATGGTGATCGCCTCCTTGTTGTTCGCCGGGTCAGCACTTTGCAGGACGTACGCGAGACTGGAAAAGTCGACGCCGCTCATCGCCTTGCCAATCGGCGGCATGATCACGTCCTTGA
>JAGQPD010000427.1 GCA_020426865.1 Planctomycetales bacterium | reverse complement strand
CGACCAGCAATGAATTCACATTCGTCACCCGCGCGGGGACCTTTTCATTTAGACTCCCGCATTGGCTGCAACAGCCATCCCTTTCGGTCTTTGGCGTCGACGCGGACGGCACGCACGACATTAAATACGTAACGACCGATAGCGATATCACGGTTACGGATCCGGTACGCGTCGTCGGCATCTACCTGGCGACAATCGATCAATCGCTCAGAGCACGAATCGATGGAACCCACCGGCAGCTGCTACAATCGGAAGCGGCCTGTACGTTCGATCCTGCTCACAACGCAGAACACTTGAAGACGCTTCGCGAATTGGCGGCGCAATAAAGTTTTGCGATTCGCGGCAGAACAAATTGGCCGGCCGACGCGGGCTGATAGGGCGACTTCGCCGAATTACCGGGGCGGGGTGCGTGGCATTTCGTTTGCGGCCATATTTCCTTTCGCTACAAGGCACTGCGGAGCATTGCCTGTAGGTTTTCCAAGGGTGTGTCACGGGGCACTTCGCCAGCGGCGAGCCCGCGTGCTTGAAGCTGTGTTCCCCAAGCGCCATCGGTCACAATCGGTTGCTCTTCGAGCAGGCTTTGTGTCGACTCATGCATCGCTCCGCCTCCCAGCATATTATAGGCACACCGTTTGCGTGAATCGCAGGCGGGCCGCCGGGGCGACCGGGAAACTGATAGACGCCGGTGTGATGAGCATATTGCCCGGTCATGATTTCAAAACGGGTTGGATGGCAGATGGGAGTTGCAAAACCCGTTGTGAACCAAATGCCCGATCGCCCCAGCTCGTCCAAGTTCGGAGTGTCGTGCACCGGGTGTCCGTACAATGCCAGCTCCTGTGCCCCGATGTCGTCACACAAAATCACCATCAGGTTGGGGCGCTCGGCAGCCCAGGCTTGCGCACACGCGGCGACAAACATGCAGGAAACGGCCGTTCGGATCATGAAAGTCTCCATTGGAGTCTGTTCGTGGCCAACCCAGTCGACGCGCCGTAATATCTCGAACCGGCCATGGCCTGACTCCGTGCGAGCGACTGATATATGTAGCTGTTGTTCAAGGGAGTACTTGCTCAATGCTATTGCACTTAAGCCGTTTACAAAAGGTCGGGACAGTTTCGGATTTCCCAGACAGTCTCGGTCGGCCTTTCCATCCCAATTGACAAGCGATCGGGACTCTTTTATAAAGATGTACCATATCTGCATCTTTAGGCGTGCATGCTTTGGTTGTGCACGACGTCGCAAATTGTCAAAAAGGGAGATGTATTGTGAGTCGAGAAGTGACGCTAGGAGTCGGAATATTGGTGGCATTAATGGTCGGTGTTGCATGGAACAGCCTCTGCGTCCCGCCGGACGCTAACGGCCAACAGCCCGTCGCTACGGCCAAGCCGGATGACAAGGCGGTCGAGCGTGCGCGCGGGTCGGTCAAGCTGTTGGACAATATTTTCAAACAGACAGTCGTGATGATTACTGATAAGTATGTGCACGACGAAGATGATTTTGCGGCAGGAAGCGCGGCTGTCTTGTTGTTCAAGAACATTTCTG
>JAGQPD010000426.1 GCA_020426865.1 Planctomycetales bacterium | reverse complement strand
CCATGGCGATTCGCGACGCGTTCTGTGTAACGAATTCGTGACACTGTATCCATATCTATGTCACTCGGTCTGCACCGCTTCCGCAACTTACTGCGCCGGCTTGACGTCGCTCAAGATACTGGCAATTCCTTGAGGGACGGCGAAGGCAGTACCGTGTGTTGCGTCGGGTGGCATCTTGAGCTGGTCGCTGATGTCCGTCCAGTGCTTCAGATCTCGCGATGTCACCGCGCCATAGCGGTCCTCGCGGTAGCAGTCGAAGTAGACGTACCACTGATCGCCGATTTTTAACGGCGAAGGGCCTTCGGCCCAGAAATCACCGGTGATGGGGGCACTCGCCGGTCCGTACGGCCCCGCCGCGGCCTCCGCGAAAGCGATGCGGATATTCTTCTGTGGCGCCAGCGGTACATTCGTTTCATCCTTTAGAAACAGGACATAGCTGCCCGCCGCAATCTTGGCAATCGCGCCGTCAATAACGTTGAATTTCTGATCGTAGAACAGACGTGTGTCGGTGTATATCTTGAAATCGCGAGTCGTAACGCAATACAAACGATGGTTACTGCCTGCCTCGGGAATCGATTGACTCGGTTGGCCCTCCGTCTCTGTAAAGCGACCAGGAATTGTCGTCGACCAGACGATGATATAAGTCTCGGTCGCATCGTCATAGAAGATTTCAGGAGCCCAACAATTGGCCGCCTTCGCTTCGTGCTTCATCACCGGTAGTGTCTGCTGCGGCGTCCAATGAATCAAATCTCGCGATGAGCTGTAGCCAATACTCTTTTCGTGCCAGCTAACCGTCCACACCATGTGAAACGTACCGTCCGGGCCCCGCACGATCGATGGGTCCCGCATCAGCTTATCGTCCCCCGCTTCGGGCCGCAGGAATGATTCCCCCCCCTTGAGCGCCGTCCAATTCAGTCCGTCGGTACTGTGAGCCAGGTGCAACCCATCCTCACCGTTTCCTATGAAGTAGGCAAACACGTAATCCTGTTTCGGCGTTTCGTCGCCCACGGCCAACGATGTAAACACTATGAACCATCCGCCCGCTAGCCACGGATAATTCAGACTCAATCGAATAACATCACGCATCTGAAATACTCCCAACGCATGTCGTCCACACTTCCCTTGCTCAGCCAGGCATGTCAGCGCACCGACTGATGCCACTGGTCGACAGGTATATCCTGCAGGCACATCTTAACCGCTGGCCCGTGGAGGCCGCAACGACACTACGAATTCCCCCGGCGCACGACAGATCGCCGCGGTGTTCGGAAACAATCAAGTTGTGGCATAGTCCCACGGCCTCCCCAACCGTATCTCGGCAATGCCGCGAAGCATAGCGGGCGAGTGCGACATCGCGATGGCACTTTATCGTCGTCAGGCTCGCAGTCGAATCGGACATCAACCATGGAACGGCTCTGAAATCATGTGTGGCTCGACGCTGAAAGACTCGCAGTCGGAGTTACGAAGACTGAAGGCTACGGCAGTGCACGTCGACTGCAGTATTGTGATACAATGCCGGAAAGAAGCGGTTCAGCGAAATCCATGTCGGCGAGAACTTTTCCTTAAAACGACAATTCGTTTGCGAGCATGGCGGACAAGTTTATGAAGCACGTTTCGATTTTCCTGTGGACCGTTCTTCTCGCCAACCCGGCTGCTCTATTGGCGGAACCCTTGCATGTACTTCGCCCGGGTGATTATCAGCATTACATCGAAAACTTCAATCGGATGGAACCGGAAACGGTTGTCAACCAAATCCCCAACCGTGTGGCGTGGGACTGGTTGAAGGACAACGCACCCTTCTTTGATTGTCCTGCCAAGCAATTCGAGGAGACGTACTACTTTCGCTGGTGGTCGTTCCGAAAACATATTAAATCGACACCCGATGGGAGAGTGATCACTGAGTTCTTGACACCGGTCAGCCACGCGGGTGCCAATAATACGATTGCCTGCGCTGTCGGGCACCATGTCGCCGAAGGTCGCTGGTTGTCCGATCGCGAATTGTTGGACGAATACCTGCGATTCTGGTTTTACGGCGGTGAGAAACACAGACCGGTCCCGCATTTTCACAACTTCAGCAGTTGGATGGCCGTTGCGGTTTGGGAACGTTACCTCGTCACCGGTGACCGAGAGTTTACCGCTTCGCTACTGGATGACCTCGTGGCCGACTACCACCAGTGGGTAGCGGAACGCGGTACGCAAGACGGGATGTTCTGGCAGTACGATGTGCGGGACGGCATGGAAGAATCGATCAGTGGCGGACGGAAGACGAAGAACATCCGACCGACGATCAACAGTTACATGGCCGCCAATGCCAATGCGATCGCCAAGATCGCCGGGCTTGCTGAGCGCGACGATCTTGCGGTTGAGTTTCGCAAACGCGGAGCTGCCCTGCAGGAGGCGATGACCACCTCGCTGTGGGATGACCAGGCCAAGTTCTTCAAGGTCCGTTTCGAGAACGGCAGATTATCCGACGTCCGGGAAGCGATCGGGTATATCCCCTGGCGGTTTGAGCTGGCAGGAGCGCAGCACGCGGAAGCATGGCGTCAAATCCACTTGCCTGATGGATTCAAGGCACCCTTTGGTCTGACGACAGCTGAGCGCCGTCATCCGAAATTCCGTACGCACGGAACAGGAACTTGCGAATGGGATGGGGCGGTGTGGCCCTTCGCTACCAGCCAGACGCTCGACGGTCTGGCGCGGCTGTTGCGGGGCACGGACCAACCGTATGTCAACAAACGCGACTATTTCGATCAACTTCGGACGTATGCCAGGTCCCATCAGCTGGATGGCAAGTCGTACATTGGCGAGTACCACGATGAAACAACCGGCCAATGGTTGATCACCGGACCGAAGTCGGAGCGGAGTCGGTACTACAATCATTCTACTTTTTGCGATTTGGTCATCGGTGGGTTGGTCGGCATCCTACCGCGGCCAGAGGCAACGGTAATGGTTGCGCCGTTACTACCAGACGATGCCTGGGACTGGTTTTGCCTGGACCGAGTTCCCTACCATGGACGGTTGCTGACTGTGGTATGGGATCGCGATGGCCGCCGCTACGGAAAAGGGAACGGACTGATGCTGTGGATTGACGGCCGACTCGTGGCCCGCAGTGACAAACTCGAATCGATATCAGGGAATTTGCAATGACACATACCAGTCGTCTTTCTTTCACGCCTTGGACACTCATTCTTTTCCCGATCACGATCAGTTTGGCACTGACGCAAGCGTCCGCCACAGTTGCCGAAGCCAAAGATGCTCGGCAACTGTGGTATGACTCGCCGGCCGCTACCTGGGTGGAGGCTCTGCCGGTTGGAAATGGCCGCCTCGGCGCCATGGACTTTGGCGGGGTTGCATCCGCCAAGCTGTCGCTGAATGAGGATTCGCTCTGGACGGGTGGTCCTCACAATTACGTGCATCATGGCGCTAGCGAGCACTTGGAGACGATTCGCCAGCTGCTGTTTGAGGGTAAGCAACAGGAGGCTGAGCAACTGGCAGCGCGGGTGTTCATGTCGGAGCCGTTGCGTCAGATGGCGTATCAGCCGTTGGGAGATTTGCAGCTACAGTTTGCCCACAGCGAAGATGCGGAAGCGTATCGGCGGCAGCTCGACCTTGATACGGCAGTTGTGTCGACATCGTATCGGATCCAGGACGCAACGTATCGGCGCGAGGTCTTTGCCAGCTACCCAGACCAGGCCATCGTCGTGCATCTGACTTGCAGCGTCGACAAGCAACTAAGTTTTGCGGCGACTCTGTCGAGCCCGCTGACAGATTGCGAACAACGAAAGGCGGACGCAGCAGCACTGGTGTTGACTGGGCGGGTACGAGACACGGTATCGCGCACGGGAGCGACGATCAAAGGTGCTTCGCGTTTTGCGGTGCATGTCCGGGTGCTGGAAACCGACGGCGAGGTGGTTGTCGACGACCAGCACATTAGGGTCGACGCAGCGACGCACGCAACGCTGGCCATCACCGCCGCGACGAGCGTCGTGAGTTTTCGAGACGTGTCCGCCGACGCTGTTGCGCGGAGCATGAACGCACAGGAACACCTGAAGAGCAAGAGTTATGGTCGTCTGTTGTCGCATCATTTGGACGACTATCAGAAGTTATTCCACCGCGTGACGATCGCCCTGCATGCCGACGGTGACCAGGTCGACGGCGAATTGGTCGACGGCGAGTTGGCTGGGGCGCGTGCGTTGCCGACGGACCGGCGGGTCTTGCGCGCGGCAACGACCGAAGACCCGGACTTGGCGGCATTGTTTTTTCAATATGGACGGTACTTGATGATTGCGTCGAGCCGAGCGGGAAGTCAGCCGGCGAATCTACAGGGGATTTGGAACGATCAGATTGAACCAGCTTGGGACAGCAAGTATACAACGAATATCAATTGCGAAATGAACTATTGGATCGCCGAGACCTGTAATTTGGCCGAGTGTGCGGAGCCGTTGTTCGCGGCGATGGATGAGCTCGTGGAATCGGGGCGGGAGACCGCCAAGGTTCATTACAACGCGCGCGGGTGGGTATTGCATCATAATTTTGATCGCTGGCGTGGAACCGCGCCGATCAACGCGGCCAATCACGGAATCTGGGTAACAGGCGGGGCGTGGTTGTGTCAGCATCTGTGGTGGCATTACGAATTCGGTGGTGACAAGGAGTTCTTGCGAAAGCAAGCATATCCGATGATGAAGGGGGCCTGCGAGTTTTTCCAAGATTATCTGGTCGAGGATCCGCGGACGCCCCGACGGCATCTGATCAGCGGGCCGAGTAATTCGCCTGAGCAGGGTGGGCTGGTCATGGGACCGACGATGGATCATCAGATTATCCGCGACCTGTTTGCCAACACGATATCGGCCGCAACCGAATTGGAAGTCGACGCCGAGTTCCGCGAGCAGCTGGCAGCGGCTGCCAAGCGGATTGCGCCCAACCGGATTGGCCAGTACGGTCAGTTGCAGGAATGGCTGGAGGACAAGGACGATCCGAAAAACCAGCACCGGCATGTTTCGCATTTGTGGGGCGTGTTTCCGGGAGGGGAGATTAGCGTTGATTCGCCCGAGTTGTTGGCAGCTGCCAGGAAATCATTGGAGTTGCGGGGGGACGGCGGCACCGGCTGGTCGCGTGCGTGGAAGATCAACTTGTGGGCGCGAATGCGGGACGGAGATCGAGCGCACAGCGTCTTAAACGGCTTGTTGACACTAACTGGTTCCAAGTTGACCGACTACCGTGGTGGTGGGGTCTATCCGAATCTCTTTGATGCGCATCCACCGTTCCAGATCGATGGCAATTTTGGTGGCACGAGTGGTATTTGCGAGATGCTCGTGCAGTCGCACCGCAGGACGGAGGATGGAATCCCGGTGGTTGAGTTACTTCCGGCGGTGCCAGATGCATGGCCGTCGGGGAGAATAACTGGGATTCGCGTCCGCGGAGGATGTGAGATTGGTTGGAGGTGGAAAAGGGGGCGGGTCGAGCAGTATGAACTGTCGAATCGCAAAGCGGAGCAGTGCACGCTGCGGGTCGAGTTCCCTGGCTACCACAATACGGTCACAGTGCCACCGGCGCGCAGTATCCAATGGCAGGCGCGCGAGTTGGCGGTGAGTTCCGAGGCGGAATAGGGGGGCGATGAGGGGCAAGGGCGGCTGACACCGACGGGTGGCTGACACTGATGGGTGCTTCTGCGGGTAGCAGATGACGGGGGGCAAGCACGTGGAGGAAGCATGACTTGCGCATTTATGCAAAATCGGATGATCAGGGACAATTTTGCAGATATCCGCTTGCAATGCAGGGAGCTTTTTGATATAAACACGTCCGAAGTTAGCGAGATGAGCGCGAGGAAGTGATTCCTGGCAGGCCTCTTTTCTGAGACCCACCCGACTGGACG
>JAGQPD010000425.1 GCA_020426865.1 Planctomycetales bacterium | reverse complement strand
GAAAACTCTCCCTCTCCGCGGTTTCTTTGCCCTTTGAGGTAGCGGTCCGTGCGCGCATTGAAGAATCAGGTCGTGATTCGAGCGTGGCCACGGCGGAGATCCCAGCAAACGACTGTCGTGTCGGAGGCGGTGAAGTAGGTGCCCGATTCAAGTAACGCAAGCGATGCCACCGGTTTGAGCTTGGCGATTTCGCCGGACTGTGAAATTTGCGGAGCAGCCGTAACGGGGCCGGGTAGTTGAAGCGTAAAATGAGGCGTGGCAAATGGCGCGTCGATCTGCCAGACATTGGAATCAGGGTTGGGTTGGATGGAAGTCAGTTCCTTGGCCGCCCAGTAGCGAGCGATCTCGCTGAGCTTCATCCAGATCAAATTGTCGTAGCGCTGATGCAATCGCGTAACGACCTGTTGCAATGCCTGGAATCCCAGTTGCTGGCCGTTGTAGTAAATGCCGGTCCAATGACACACCATGATCGCCGGTTCGCCCCGTTCGATGACCTCGATCAATCTTCCTGTAGAAAGATCCTCGCTGATAAATCGGTCGACTTCGATTTCACCACGGCAATCCCAGCCGCCGGTCCAATCGCCCGTGCAGCCGATGATCGAGACCACGCAGCGAGGATCACTGGTATTCAAGTCTTGCGCGTATTCAACTCGCGGCGCCACGCTGGTGTCGCCGCTGTCGTAGAGATGCCGGAAATAGTGCGGGATCTCGGTACGATACACGTCGCGGCACGATTCGAATGTAGCCTGAGAGAGTTCTGGTAGCACGCGATTGCCAAAACCTCCCGGTGTCGTTATCCCCTCGCACGGCAAATTGACATTGCGGAGAATCTTCAGTGCATACGCCAGGTAGTGAGCCAGCTCGTCGGTCGAGCGACCGGTGGTCCAGTCCCAATTCTCCATGAACCGTTTGGATCGCTCGGTAAAGGGGTGCCCAGTCTGCGGATCGATGACCCAGGTATGTGTGACCATTTCTGGGTGGATGTCCCAGTTGGGGAGCATCACACGACGGACGACGTCCAGGCTATCGTCGACCTGGCGTCGCGTCCAACCAGGCAGTTCACGATCGAGCCGTCCGACACAAGCGGGGAAGGGGACGATGCTATATTTTCCTTTCACGCCGTGTTCGGCACACCACGTGCCGAAATCGATGACGAAGCTGTCGGGAATCTCTGCCGGCATGGCTCGCCAATCGTGGTCAAAAGGCCCGCCGCCCCACGCGGTGGCGAATTGTGGAATCGCAAAGCGGTTCAGATTCACCAGGCATGTGGAATCGTCGATAATCCAGGAGACGGGAACTCGGTTTCGAGGATTCAGCACCTGCACCCGGTTGTCTCGGAGCGGGCGAACGCCTCGTTCTTGACCCCGCGCAAACGGTTGCGTACTCGCCAAATAGGACGCCAACATCGTGGCTGCCGATGTTTGCAGGAATTGCCGGCGGTGAGTGCTCTGGAGTATCATATCGTTATACGGCTGTCCCAGCCGTCAGCACGACCAGCTGGGTAACATTCACGGTGTTCGATATTACAGTCATTATGCACCATCATCGCTCTCAACGAAAGTCAGGATTTGGGCCAGCACGATGATCATGGATATGGGCGACAGCGACGGCCGACAAGCGGCAGCGCGATTGCGACAGTTTCCTTTGAAGCTATTATTTCTGGCGATTTTGTGTTCAGCGCTGTGGTTTGGATATATTGTGAATTGTCAGAATTAACGCTCTCGTTTCTATACCGCCTTTGATGGCCACAGGACTACCATCAAATGGTCAACGTCGTCGTCGAAGGAAGACTAGGAATGCGAATCCTAGCATCATGAATGCCGACGGTTCGGGGATCTCTTCCGCACGGAACGGCGGGGCAACTTTGCCGCGAAAGTTGGCCCATGCATATTGGTACTGTTGACTGAAGAGTGCAAAGTCTGCCGGGGAATGCAGGCCATCGTTGTTGAGGTCGCCCGCGGCATAGCGTTGCGTAACATCCAATTTAGCCAAATCGTCGTCGAGATGGTTCTTAAACCATGTAAAGTCATCGGCATTGACTAAGTGGTCGCCGTTCAAATCGGCGCCGCTGGGAAGAAATTGGCCCGGTGTACCAATTGCGCCCCCGTCCAACTGCAAAGTATGGGGAGCGACGCCCAAATGAACCAGTGCCGTCGGGGCCAGATCGCGAAGCGTCCCTGGGACGAGCACTGAGTTGTCGGGGAAGGTCGAGCCACTAAGGATGATTGGGACTTTCCAATTTACATGGCCCTGTCCTGCACTGTGGCTGGTTCCAATTCCGCCGTGGTCGGCGGTTACCATGATCAGCCAATTCTCTTCGCCGCTGATGTAGCCGGGGCGAGTTTTCACGGCTTGAACGATGTCGCCAATATGGGCATCAACATTGCGAATCGCCTGCTGATAGGCGGCACCACCCCAGCCATTTCCGTGGCCGGCAGCATCAACTTGTTCAAAGTGTAGGAAAACCGCGTGCGGATCGCCGCTGCGCAGGAGGTTCATCGTATCGGCGGTCAATTGAGCATCTTCGGCGCTCGCTGAGCAACAGTCGTATTCCAACGCCAAGTCGGCATTGGTGAGTAGCTGTTGATTGATGGGAGACCAGTTAACGATAGAGGCCGTAAAGAGACTCGGATCGAATTGTTTGACGGCCGTGAAAAAATGAGGCGCGGCGGATGGGTCGTAGCCCGCAAAGCTATTATCGACAATGCCGTGATGCGCGGCGCTCATTCCTGTAACAATGGTAGTCCAGTTGACGCCGCTGGCTCCATAGCCGCTCGGAGGGCTGGCGACGAGAGCCCCCTCGTTGAGCGATTGATAGCTGGCCACGCCGTCGAATGCCAATCGGTCAATTGCGGGGGTGGAGACCGCCGGAAGATAGCTGCCGCCGGCACCATCGATGCCGATGATTAGCACGCGGTTATCTGCCTCCGCAAGCCGAAGCGGCACGAGGGAGGTGCCGAGCCAAACCGCTAAATAAAGCAATCCCATCCTTTGCCAGGTTGGTCGATACTGGTAACGGACAATCTGGAATGACTTGGATCGAGATGACTTGGTTGGGCTCATCGACATTCAGGCTCTGTTGATTCAAAAGTGGGGGCGTTTTGGGACGACGACATGATGAGACGCTATCCGCACCATAATTACCTAATCTTAACGGAAATCCGCCAGGCCGTCTTCCGTTTTGCAGGGCAGGCTTTTCTTTCTGATCTGACGAAGGGTTTTTTGGGCGTGCGACGTCTTTATTTCATCATCGTTCTATTGCATGCTATACGGTGCATGACGTCGAGATGTGGCGAGAAACGAGTTGTTCGTCGGATGCTGTTTGTTCCTTGGAGTATCCATTAAGTTGGGTCGCTTGGTGGTGGTGTCGATGTCCATTGTCTGTCCTGCATTGCGCGAATAAAAACATGTACGTCGAGTCCGTTCTATTGCTACTACTGTTTGTTTCAACAGTGGCTGTGTTTGCCGCGGTCAGCCGACCGGGGCGAATAGTCGCCTATCGATCACGTCGGCAAACTTGGAATTACGTGCTTGGCTTTGCCTTGATGTCGATCGTCGTAGGATGGTTGCGATTTCAAGTTTTTGAACGGCAGACAATCGGGCGCGAGCAGGTTGTCGATTCGGTACTTGTCAAGGTGCCGCATCTTCAGCGAAGGGGCGGGTATGTAAGCTCGCATCGATGTCAGGCGTGCCATCCGGGTGAACATGCAAGCTGGCACCAAAGCTTTCATCGGACGATGACACAATTGGCCTTGCCGGAGAATGTCACTGGCGAATTCGACGATACCACGGTCTATTCCAACGGCTTGGCTTACCGCATGTTCCGCGACGGCGAGCGTTTTTTTTGCGAGATGCCGGATCCAGACGAGGTAATGATGATCGTCGAATTCGGAAAGCCCAAGCCGTTATCTGAGGTTCCACGGGTGACACGGCAAATTGTGATGACAACCGGATCGCACCACTATCAAACGTATTGGGTCCCGGGGAATGAGGACTTTGGTAAGGTACTACAAACCGTACCCGTGGTTTACCTGATCGCGGAGCGGCAGTGGATCCCCCGCGAGGCGGCATTTATGACCGCCGATGGCGCGAAAGGGATGGTTACCCAGTGGAATCATCATTGCATTCGTTGCCACAGTACTGGTGGTATTCCCGGACTAAGCAGTGACGGTCGCCGACTCGACACAAGCGTGGGAGAACTGGGGATTTCATGCGAGGCCTGCCATGGCCCCGGAGAGTCTCACGTCAAAAAACATCAGGACATTTTTGAGCGATACAAAGCTCACCTGGACGGCCAGCCAGACAACACGATTGTCAATCCCGCTCGGTTGGACCATAGAGCGTCGACTCAAGTGTGCGGTCAATGCCACGGCGTTTATCGTGCGAGCAATGAACGGGAAGGTTTTAAGTATGCTCGCGAGGGGAGTACATACCGGCCCGGGCGCGATTTGCACGCTACTCGCTACTACATTCAGTATCCACGGGAAGGTGATCCCGAATCCCGCTTCCTCGAATGGCAGAAGAATCCCACCTTCTTCCGCGAACGCTGGTGGAACGACGGGACAATTCTTGCGGGCGGACGTGAGTACACCGCCTTGGAAGCGTCGGCGTGCTACCGGCAAGGTACGATTAGCTGTTTGTCTTGCCATTCCATGCACGACAGCGACCCCGCAGATCAGTTGATACGCGATGTGGGCCCATCACATAGCTGCACGCAGTGCCACGATGAGCCGAGATTTACGACGGCGATCGAAAATCACACGCATCACGTGGCGGATTCCAGCGGCAGTAGTTGCGTGAATTGTCACATGCCACATACAACGTACGCGTTGTTCAGTGCCATCCGGTCGCATCAGATTGTGAGCCCGAACATTCGGCGGAGTGTGGATCACGGAGTGCCCAATGCCTGTAATCTCTGCCATTTGGATCAAACGTTGTCTTGGACTCAGGACCATCTAAGCCAATGGTACGGACAAGAAGAGGTTACGTTAACCGATGAACAGGCCGGCACGTCGGCATTTCTGCTTTGGCTACTAAAGGGCGATGCGGCACAACGAGCCATTGCAGCTTGGCATTCTGGATGGCCAGAGGCCCAAGCGGCGTCGGGGAAAGGATGGCTTGCCCCATTTGTTGCCCATCTACTGAACGATCCATACGGAGTTGTGCGACATGTTGCGCAGCACTCGCTGAGAACACTGCCGGGATTTGCCGAGCTTCGAGAGGATTTTCTGGCCGATGCTCAGGAGCGCGCCCAGGCCGTTGTACGAGTGGTAGAGCATTGGAATTCACCAGCGAGCCGGCATTTCCGCGGCCAGGATATGTTGCCGACCGGGCCATTTCATACACAGGCTGTGCTGCTTCATGACGACGGAACG
>JAGQPD010000424.1 GCA_020426865.1 Planctomycetales bacterium | reverse complement strand
TCGAGTTCCCGTTGGAGCCGTTGGATGGTTTGCTGCAACCGTTCGATCTCGCTGTGATCGGAAACGTGCGTACCGGCGGGCGACTGAGCGATCTTGCCTTCCAGTTGATCGATGCGAGATTGTAAGGCGTTGGTGGTCGAGCGATTGGACGCGGCGTCGACCTGCATTTGCGTGATGGTCTCTTCTGCGCGGCGCAAACGGTGCACGAGGCGTTGCACCTTGCGTTGATTCTGAGCGGACGGGAAGGCGTTTTGAGTTGTGATTTGAGTGCCGTAATGCGCGTAATCGCTTGACGACTGCGAACGGACTTGAGCTTTCGTCCGATCGTCGCGAACGACGATCATGCGGGTACTGCCGACGCGGATTTCGTCCCCTACCCCGAGGATTTGATCGGTGAACGGTCGGCCGTTTAGGAGCGTGCCGGCGGCCCAGCAACGGATGGCCGAGACATCTGGGCCGCGGAGTATGACGCAGTGTACGGGCTGTATGCCCTCGCCCTGCAATCGCAGCTGGCACGCGGGACCGGACCCGATCGCACATTTATTTCCGCGGATGCGGAGCTGATCTCCAGTATCGACCACACGCAGCACGAGGTCGCCCACGCTGTTATCGAGCAAGCGTGATGGATGACGCGGATAGACCATGGATGGAGTGGTCATGGACATGTTCAGGCCTTAAAACTCGGGTCGCGGTTGCTGTATCAACGGAAGATACCCTCAAAGGGATGTAGCTTACGCGTAGGTGGCGGTCAAAAAGCAACATCGATCGCGGAAAAAAATGGTTGTTCGATGGTGTCTCCAAACAGACGAACATTTCGGGGGATTGAGGGTCTTTTGTGGGAGAAATCGTGCAGGTCGGGGAAAAGAGCTGTAATTCTGCAACGAATATGTCGATTATCGGAAAGCGACCGAATGGGCGGCATGTACGGACCGAGTCGAGGGGATGACCAGCTGGCGCGGCAAGGAGGATGTCTTGGCGAGCGGGGTGGACAAGTTTTTCCTCCTTTGGGGAGGTGTCCCTCGGCGGCCAGCGGCGTTTGGCGGCTTCCGCGGAAGCCTGTCGGCCTGCCGTTAGTTCAAGCACTGCAATAGGTTACGGCGTTTTACGCGGCGAATAAGAAATAAGAAATATTAGAACTTTTGCGATCCGTTATTGCCCGGATGCGTACTATAGTTTGGTTGTCGAACGACGCCTCAGAAATGGTAGTGGGATGGCATCCCTATCGGCGGCCCATCAGGGTGGGTGAGAGACGGGCGTGGTAGCGGCAGCATTGATCGGTAACCGTGGAACAGTTTTTGAGGCGACCGGAGAGTTTTGTGAAAGAACAAGGGAATGGTTTCCAAGGCGCCCGGCGGCAGGGTAAACAAATGGCACGCAAAGATGTAGTCAACAAGATGAAAGAGGTGCTGGTAAAGCGTCGCGATGCCCTTCGAAAAGCATTGGCCGGCGACCTCAGCATGTTGAAAGAGCTGCGTGAGCAGGCGTCGGGCGACGTCGTTGACTTCGCACTCGATTCGGCACACGATGAGATTAGCTCCCAGTTAGCGGAGGTTGAAAGCCGCGAGCTGGTGAGTATTGAAACGGCATTGGAACGGATGCGGGAAGGGACGTATGGCATTTGCGAAGGGTGCGATGGTAGTATTCCGCTCGCTCGCCTGCAGGCATTGCCCTATGCAACTTGCTGCATCGAATGCCAACGAAAATTGGAAAAGCACGGAGGCAGTTCGGGGGGGCCCGTCGACTGGGGAAGGATCCTTGGCAATGACGTGGGCGACAGGGAAACAACGCTAAGCGATTACGAATTTGATATCTCCTGATTCGTTTGCGAACGTCGTCTCCTGAGTCGATTGACCCGATCGAGCTAGTTGGTATCGCGATCGGTCTGATATCGAATCGAATATCGAAATCACGAAACAACGTCGTGCGAGTCCCGTGTTGAATGGCTGTTGGCCCTTCAATCGTTTGCGGGAAGTCGCACGACTTTTTTTTCGGCTTGATCCTGTCGCAATCAACTGTATCTCGGTTCCCCAACCGTTGTCGCCTGCCAAAAGCATGTTACCCACCCTGCAAAAGGAGGCGATTACATGACTCGAGCGCTGGTACTTGCGGCTTCTCTTCTGCATGGCGTTGTGGTGAGTACTGCTCTATACGCGCAAGACACGCCTGCCCGCCTCGACGACAACTCCCTGCGAGTCTCGATGCGGTTAGAACCGGGTGACGACGATCATGCGGTACGTCTTCTTGCCGAACGGACGGCCGGATTTGAAGATCTACGCCAGCGTTCCGTACACTTGGAAACCTTCGCGGGAACGTTAAGGCTGGTAGCCAAGTTGGTCGGACCAAGCGTCGTTCATATCGAGGCGGAGAAGGAAGGCCAGGAGCCGACCACCACAGCGCACGAGGGCGACAACCCGATGCCGGTGGAAGAGGCCGGTTCCGGCGTTCTGCTGCGGCTGGACGACCACCTCTACGTATTGACGAACCGGCACGTGATATTGAGTGCGTCGACTGACCGAATACGAGTGAAATTGGCAGACGGCCGTCAACTTGTGCCCCAGCGCGTCTTGGCAGATTCGGGGAGCGATATTGCCCTGCTTGAGGTGGTCGCACCGGGCCTGGTTCCGGCGCGAATCGGCGATAGCAGTAAGGTGGACGTGGGGGATTTTGTCCTGGCATTCGGCAGCCCATTTGGTCTGAGTCGAAGCGTCACGTTCGGCATTGTCAGCGCGAAAGGCCGGCGGGATTTGGAGCTGGGGAACGGGCCGGTCGTCTTTCAGGATTTCATTCAAACCGACGCAGCCATCAACCCGGGCAACAGTGGCGGCCCGCTGTTGAATTTGCGAGGTGAACTGATTGGCCTAAATACCGCGATCGCAAGTAATTCTGGCGGAAGCGAGGGGATTGGGTTTGCGATTCCGATCAATCTCGCTATGTTTGTGGCTCGCCAACTGAATGACCAAGGATATGTATCGCGAGCCTATCTGGGAGTGCAACTGGATGGTGCGTTTGACGCTGTCCGTGCCGGGGAGTTGGGAATTCCGCGGAAGGTCGGTGCGCTGGTCACCGGTGTTACCAGCGGCTCGCCGGCCGATCAGGCGGGCTTGCGGACCGGCGACGTCATCCTGCGATTTAACGATGTGGAAGTCGAAGACGACGGGCACCTGGTGAACATCGTCGGCCAAACGGAGGTGAATTCCGAGGCCACGATGGTCATCTACCGGAACCGGAACGGCTATCGGTTAACGGTCCGAGTTGGCGAACGCAGAAACGAGTCATCTAGTCGGTAGTCGTGGTGAGCCAGGGGCCCGGGCCTCGTCGCGGCGACCGGCGCCGAACCACGAGTTGCCGATGTTACGAATTGACGAATCGATCACGGTTGCCAGCCTCCGACCTGCCCTCGACCGACTATGGGACCTGGCCGGACCGAAGCTGCTGTCGATCAACCAGACCTGCACGCCCCAGTTCGGCACGCCCGTGTTTACGGTCGGGGGCAAGTATCAGCCCCAGGGCTGGACCGAATGGACCCAGGGATTTCAATTCGGTTGCACTTTGCTGCAATTCGACGCGACCGGAGACGAACAGTTCCTGACCATCGGGCGCGACAACACATTCCAGCGGATGGCGACACATGCCAGTCACACCGGCGTCCACGACCACGGATTCAACAACGTCAGCACATACGGCAATCTACGCCGCCTAATGCTGGAAGGACGGATCCCACACGACCCTCGCGAGCTGGCTTTTTACGAGCTGGCGCTGAAGGTCAGTAGTGCCGTTCAGGCATCTAGATGGAGCACGACCATCGATGGTGATGGCTACATTTATTCGTTCAACGGTCCGCACTCGCTCTTCTGTGACACGATCAGGTCACTTCGAAGCCTGTCGATGGGCTACCATCTAGGGCATGAACTGACTGGCGAGAATGACCTGCGCACGTCGCTGCTGGATCGACTGCTGCAACACGTCCGCACGACCGCCAAGTACAATGTCTACTACGGCGAAGGTCGTGACTTGTACGACGTTTGGGGCCGCGTAGCTCATGAAAGCATCTTCAACGTCAACGATGGGCGATATCGCTGCCCCAGCACACAACAAGGATACTCACCATTCTCGACATGGACGCGTGGTTTGGCCTGGATCATGGTGGGTGCGGCCGAACAGTTGGAATTCCTCGAAACCGTCGACGAAGATGCCTTCACTCCGTTTGGTGGTAAGGTCGGCAACGTGGGTGTTCTATTGCAAGCCGCGCGAGCGTCGAGCGATTTCTACATCCAACTCTCTCCGACCGATGGGATCCCCTACTGGGACACCGGTGCACCAGGACTGGCGCACATGGATCGGCCCTTAGATCATCCCGCCGATCCCTTTAACGCGTATGAACCGGTCGACAGTTCCGCGGCGGCGATCGGCGCTCAGGGATTGCTCCGTTTGGGCCGCTACCTGCAACGGCACAACGATCCAGCCGCCGGCACTCACTACTTTCAGGCTGGTCTTACCGTCCTCCAACGACTCTTGGACGAACCGTACTTGAGCTTGGACGCCAACCATCAGGGATTGCTGCTGCATTCGGTCTACCATCGACCCCGACAGTGGGATCACGTGCCCAACGGCGGTACCGTGCCGTTTGGAGAATCCACGATGTGGGGCGATTATCATCTACTTGAATTGGCGGTGACAGCCGACCGTCGCGATCCATCGCAACCTGAGTATTATTTCTTCGGTCCCAAGTAATCCTGCCGCAGTTGGTCGCGATGCGGACTTCCAGGACGGTGAGTGGGAGCGGAAGCGGAATGGATCGATGCGCATCGGCGGCATTTTTGTACACACGGGTCACGATCGATAACGGGTCAGCCGTCGCCGGATACAAAACATCATCCTGCCTTCCACTCGGCGCCGGGGAATAGGGAGGATGATCGGGGACAGGATGATGATGGGACGACGGGTGAGGGGCGGTTGCGCGGGGTAGATCAGTTTCTCAGTATGTCAACCCTGCCCTTGTCTTGCGCTTTCAGCGATGGCCACCACGGCTCCGGTCACGCAAAGATGTGCCAGGTAGTACGTGGGCAGGATCAGCCAATCCCAACCGTGCCAATCCAGGAACTCGCGAAAGGAGATGACGGTATCGGAAAACACAATCAAGGTGATTCCCGCAATATAAGCCACGCGTGCCGACCGAGGACGTTTGAATCCAGCGGCGGCAGACAAAACGATGCAAGAGATCAGCAGGTACGACAAAACGGCGATGGGTAGTAGACTACCGCTGATGTTGGGAAAAATCCCCAGCGTGTAGTACGGCAGGAAGATACCAAACAAAACGAACAACGTCGGACGGTGAATCGTTCCATAGTGCCGAGCAAACACCAGGTAGCCGACGTGTGCGATGAAGAACAGCCCGATCCCTGCCAGGAAGTACGATTCCCGACCATTTCGATTCGAGAGAAACCAATCTCCGGCAGCAGAGAATGACAACGCCACGACAAGCCAAACGGCGGAACGGCGCAATGCCACGGTGCGGGCGGCCGTGAGGATGACGAGCACGGCACAGCTGAGTGGCACACCCATCTTGGCGACGATTTCCTGTGTCTTTAATGCATAGCCGGCCAAACACAGTGGTACGATCAGCAGCGTCAACGAAATCCAACCGACGTGGGAAAACCTGCTTGACGACAGTTGGACATTAGTTGTGTGATGCATGCTTGACTCGGATCCCTACTGGTAGAGAAAATGACAACGCAACAACGCCCACTGAGGAATTAACAACTGAGGATAGATAACTGTTGTACCTGTTAACAAGGCAGTACCATACCTAGAACCAACAAGTATTGATACCTAGAACTACAAAGTAATCACTTGCGGATTGGGAGAGCATAACATGAATCGACGATATCCAACATACGTACGGATCGCGATCGTGTGGATTTCGGCATTGGGCATGATCGGCGGGATGGTTCCGCAGCGGCTTGGGGCGCAGCCGGTGGGACGTCCACTTCGCGGGGCGACGGCGCCGAAGCCTCTCTATCGCGATCCGGTTTTCTCCGACGGCAAGATCACCTGCGACCGAAACGAATCGATTGCCGTGAATCTTTCGCCGCCGCGACGCCAACCTCAGATCCACGATCCGTCCACGATCCTCAAGCGTGATGACAAATACTATTGTCTCGCGACTGGCAACGGCGTCCAGGCGATGGTCTCGGAGGACTTGCAGAACTGGCATTTGCTACCTCCCGTGTTCGAGTCGCCGCCGACATGGGTCCACGATGTCGTGCCGGGACACCGGGGACACTTCTGGGCTCCTGACGTGATCCAGACGCACGGCCAATACCGGCTTTACTACAGCGTCTCAGCGTTTGGCAAACGCACGTCGGCGATCGCACTGGCGACTTCGCCAACGCTGGAACCCCAGTTAGCGGAATCCCACTGGAGCGATCAAGGGATCGTGGTGCAGACCAACGAAGAGAGCGACCATAACGCGATTGATCCGGCAATCGTCACTACCGGCGACGGTCCGATGTGGATGGTATACGGATCGTTTTGGACGGGGATCAAACTGATACAACTTGACCCGACGACAGGCAAACGAATTGCCGATGGTGTATCAAGGTGCGATTGCCGAATAAAACGGTCGCACGGGAAAAGGGGGTCGACGGTCGTAGGGAGCGACTAGATCATCAAGTTCCAGCCAAACGCAGTCCTCGAATCATACCGTCGATCACGGCGGGGACATCGACCAATGTAGCGACTTCCATATTTTGCTGCCATTCCGGGCGGGGCCGACGATCGAACACCGTGGCTCCTTTGGTGAGTTCCCCTTGGGTTTCGACATCACCGGCCATTGGTTCGGTTTCGAACAATTCCGGATGCAAGGCCAGCATGATCGCGACAACGTCATGCAGTTGAATTCCCTCCATACCAAAGTTCTGTCGGTGTACGCGAAACGAGTAGGTAAGAATATCGCGCAGAAATTTACCTGCTCGCGATGTTTCCTCGGGCAGTTGATCCACGAAATCGAGAAACAAGGTCACCTTGCGCGTAACGTCCAGCGGGACGAGCGTCTTGGTCGTTGCCGACTGAAATACGGTTCTGGCTGATTCAGGATCGTAATAGATGTTGAATTCGGCGGTTGGAGTCACATTGCCGATGCCGTCGACGGTCCCTCCCATCATGATGATCTGTCCAATCATCGTGGCCAGTTCGGGGTCGCGGCGCAGGGCGCGAGCGAGATTGGTCAAGGGCCCAAGTGCGATAATGGTTACTTGGTCGGGGCTGGAACGAACGACGTCACAGATGACTTTCTCCGACAGGTGCTGGTGGTGCAACTCGCTGACACGGTAGCCGATATCGGCAAGACCATCGTTTCCGTGAAGTTTCCAGGCGAAGGTCGGAGGTGGTATTTCGATGGGGGATGCGACGCCCAGGCGTGGGTAACGGGGAGGGTCAAGCTGTTCGATTACGGCTTGCACATTCCGAGTGGTCTGGTCGGCCGACGCATTTCCTTCGGTGGCGGTGACCGCAAGGACTTCCAGTCGCGGATCGAACAGCGCCAAGCACAAGGCAACAGCGTCGTCGATACCGGGGTCGCAGTCGATGATAACTTTTCGGGCCATTCTCGGCAGTTTCTTCCGCAAGACGTGAGGTAGGGCATCTTTTTGCCGTTTGGATGGACACCGGCAAAGCCAATCTGCAATACAATCGAAGGCTTAACTCGGATTGTAAGGAACGGTCCTGCGCGCTACAAGTAGACGGTACTAGCATTGCGGCGAACCGATGGCTGATGGTGATGAAGGAAAACGAAGATCATGATGAAGGAAATCCTGGGAAAAGCGTCCGGCGGCATCGATTTGTCGATGGAAGAAATGTCGGATGTCATAGGTCAAATGATGCAGGGCAAGTGCAGCGAAGAAGAGATTGGGCTGCTGTTAACCGCGTTGCACACCAAGGGGGAGACGGTAGCGGAAATCGCCGGTGCTGCCCAGGCGATGCGTGATCATATGACCCCTATCCGATCGCATCGCCTGGAATTGGTCGACACGTGCGGGACGGGGGGCGACGGATCATCGACGTTCAATATCAGCACCGCGGCGGCGATTGTTGCGGCGGCGGCGGGAGCGAGTGTGGCCAAGCACGGAAATCGGCGGGTGACCAGTCGCACCGGTTCGGCCGATGTACTGGCAACGTTGGGAGTGAACGTGGACGCCAATGTCAAGCAAGTGGAACGATGCCTCGACGAATTGGGATTGTGTTTTTGTTTCGCGCCGCTGATGCATCCCTCGATGCGAAACGTGGCGAAGGTACGGAAGCAGCTAGGGTTTCCCACGATCTTCAACTTGCTAGGACCGCTCTGCAATCCAGCCCGAGCGCCGTATCAGGTGTTGGGGGTCGGGAAAGGACCATTGCGGAGCAAACTGGCGGCGGCACTGCAGTTACTTGGGACGCAAGGGGCACTGATCGTCCATGGTCGGGATGGGATGGACGAGGTATCACTGGAGGATGTGACAGAAGTGAGCCACTGTGACGGCACGACGATTCACGAATTCCCATGGGAGCCGGCGGACTTTGGTCTGCCGCGGGCCACGAAGCAGACGATGCTAGTCGACGGACCGGAGGCGAGCGCGGCGATGATCCGGGACATTCTTCGCGGCCGACCGGGACCGCCGCGGGATATCACGGTGCTCAATGCGGCCGCGGCACTCTATGTGGTGGGCGTTGAGCCATCGGCTGCTTCATGTGCGCGTCGAGCTGAGGAGGCGGTCGACAGCGGGGCGGCAATGCGGTTACTCGAACAGCTGGCCGAAATGTCATCCTTGTAACAGAGTTCGGGCGGGGAAATCACCTGTAAAATCGCCACGTCAGCTGTTTTTGCGGCAAAAGGTAAACTTTCCAGTGGCCAGAAATCCTGATACACTTGAAGGCTCGATTTGACCAGACGTTCGAGACGTAGTAGTTCACTTAAGCATGACGGAGGAGTCAACGATGGCCAAGCCACACCGTAAGGTAAAGAAAGCCAACCACGGCAAGCGTCCCGCCAACGCGAAAGGGCGTAAAGCAAAACGCAAACTGATCAAGACGTAATTTGATCGGTAAACGAGGCGAAGCGAAAAGTAGAAACGTGGCATCCAAAGAATTCATTGTGGATCCCGATCAGCTCGACTTTGACAATGTCATTGCCGACATCGAGGAGATTCGCAAGTACAATCCGCAACGGTTCGAGATGGAGCAGTTGACGGCGATCGTGCACGTCGACTTGGACCAGATCATCTGTGTCGGTTTCAAGGACATCACCGACAGCGAGGTCTGGGTACGTGGACACATGCCGGGAATGCCGATCATGCCTGGTATCTTTATGTGTGAGGCGGCAGCTCAGGTCTGCAGCTATGTAACGCAGCGTTACGATTTATTGGGCGCCCAGATGGTAGGATTTGGCGGCATGGAAGATGTGCGATTCCGTGGCGTCGTGGTGCCGGGCGATCGGCTCGTCATTGCCTGCCAGGGCACAAAGGTCCGGCGAGGCCGCATGATTGTCTGCCGGTTTCAAGGATTGGTCGAAGATCGCATCGTGGTTGACGCCGGGATTAAGGGAATTCCACTTCCGGTCAACAATCTCGTAGATGGCTAAAGTCGCGGGCGTGTATGGGCCGTCGATCACTTCCCAAGCTTGATCCCTCGCTGCAGCTGGAATCACACCTGTTGTCGTTCGAGGCGTTGGACTCACCATGGGATCCGACTCGCATCTATGGCCGACGGGCACCCCTGGAAATTGAAGTGGGAAGTGGTAAGGGGTTGTTTCTGTTGACGGAAAGTCAGCGGGTGGGGGCGCATAATTTTCTGGGGATCGAGATCGTGCGGAAGTACGCGCGGTATTCCGCCGCTCGGCTGGTCAAGCATCAGGTTGCCAACGCGCGGATGCTGCAGGGCGACGGCCAGCGATTTCTGGTCGAATTCGTGCCCGAGTCCAGTATCCGGCGAGTGCATGTCTATTTCCCGGACCCATGGTGGAAGAAGCGGCATCGCCGACGCCGAGTCCTGAATGACATGTTTCTACGGCACGTGGAACGGGTGCTGGAACCGCAGGGTGAACTGCATTTCTGGACCGATGTGGAGGAATATTTCCAGACGACGTTGGAGACGATCGCCACCCACACCCAACTGCAAGGCCCGTTGCCGGTGCCCGAACGCGACGCCGAGCATGACATGGACTACCACACCAACTTCGAACGCCGGATGCGGATGCACGGGCTGCCCGTCTATCGTTCGTTCTTCATCAAGCGACACGAGCACGTGCCAATCCCGGCAGAACGATTGAGCCAAGCCAGCGACACCGAAGCGGAGCATGCCGACCATGACAGACCGTGAGCAGGCAATCGAATTGCTCAACCAGACCCATAAGTTTCCCGACTGCGTGATGTTCAAAGTCATTGGCGTCAACGCCAACGAGTTTGTATCTCGCATTGTGGCCGCCGTTCGACACCAACTGCAACACGCGACCGACCCCCCCTTTCGGACTCGCGAAACCGCCGGCGGACGGCATGTTTCAATCACCTTGGAACCAATGATCCAGTCGGCCGAAGAGGTACTGACCGTCTACGAGTGTATCCAACAGATCGACGGCGTCGTAATGGTGATGTAGCTGGGGACAGCCGTGTGACACTATACGTTCTCGTACGTCCGGCCGGCGGAGTTGCTGCCAATTTTCTCCAGCGCGACCTGATACAATCGTTGCCCTTGATCGGTGGGGTATTCCCCCGTAATGCAAGCCTGGCAGAGGCTTTCTCGGGGCAGTCCGATCGCTCGTGCCACGGACTGCACGGGCAAATAGCGCAACGAATCCGCCCCCAGCGACTCCGCCATGTTCCGTTGTGCGTCATCGCTTAGTTCGCCGCCATCGAGAAAGGGTGGTGCAAAAAGTTCGTCGATGGTCGACATGTCAATGCCGTAGAAACAAGGGGCGACGATGGGAGGACAAGCCACTCGGACGTGAATCTCCCGAGCATATCCTTCTTCGCGAATCCGGTTGAGCAGTACGCGCATCGTGGTGGAACGGACAATGGAATCTTCCACGAGAAAGACGCGTTTTCCTTCGAGCACTTCGCGGAGCGGCGTGTATTTTTGTTGAGCGGCTTTGCGTCGCGTGCCACTGCCTTCGATGAATGTTCGGCCGGAATACCGATTGCGAATCAGTCCTTCGCGAGAAGGAATTCCCAGCTGATAGGCCATGGAGTCCGCGGCAGCTTTGCTGGTGTCCGGCACTGGAACCACAATCGTGTCACCGTCAGCCAGCGGGATTTGGCCATCTTCCAGTTCTAGTCGAGCCAATTCGGCTCCCAGCGCCGTGCGTGCCAAATAGACACTGCGATCGTCGAGCGTACTGGCGACGTTAGCAAAGTAAATCCACTCAAAGAAACAATGTGCCTGCCGCGGGCTGGTCGCAAACGGCTGTTTATCGATCTGGCCATCCACGATGGTGATGGCATGCCCCGGCTCCAGCGACCGGATACTTGGAGCAGCGAAACCAAGGTTGGCCAAGGCCACACTTTCACTGGCAGCAGCGAACAACGGACCTTCTTGGGCGTAACAGAGCGGCTTGATCCCCATCGGGTCGCGCGCCAGGAGCATATCCCCACGGGCATTGAGCAACACCATGCTGTAGGCCCCGTCAAACCGCTCACTAAGGTTGCGCATCAAATCGATCATCGTCGGCTGACGGTCCCCCGACATCTCGCGACTGATCTCGTGGATGATGATCTCCGTGTCCGTGTTGCGAGCCAAATGATGATCGCCGTCATGAAGCAACCGGTCGCGTAACTCTTGATAGTTGGCCAACTGGCCATTGAACGCCATGCTGAACCACTTGTGTTTTTGCAGATGATGCCGCTCGAAAGGCTGAGCATAACTGCGATCGTCGCGCCCGCAGGTCGCGTACCGCACATGCCCGATGGCCGCCCGGCCGGCATAGCGTTGCATCAAGCTTTCCATCTTCCCGCGATGCGACAAGCGAAAGACCTCGCTGACCGTTCCCACATCCTTGTGCGTGTCGATCAATTGATCGCGTTGCGGGTTGTAAGACGTGATTCCAGCGGCAAGCTGGCCACGATTTTGGATATCGAGCAACATTTGGGGGAGCAATCGCGATACCTCTTCCGGCCCTTGTACGGGACAAAGAGGACTAACCTCGCTATGAGGCAGATGATAGACCGCCGCGATTCCGCATTCGTCGTGCAATTCGCTCATGAACTTTTGACCGAAACCGGCTCCGTGTACCTGTGTCTTGCCTCGCGACGCCCCGTCCCCTGCATTCTACGCGTCCCACAGCCGCGCCTCAACCTACCCGCCACGGGCGTCGGGCGGTGGGCTGGGAATCGGAACCGGTTCTTCGTACAATTGCGAGGTTTGTCCATCGTCAACAACGTTCGGCGATTCCCCTGTTCTCTCTTTGCCCCCTTTACCCTATGTCCGACTTGCTTCGCCAAGATATCATTGCCTCCGCGGAATTGATCGTCGTCAAAGTAGGGACACGCGTCCTGACTCGCGACGATGGCCAGTTAGACACCGGACGGATCAGCAAGCTGGCCGAACAATTGCAAAGTATCCATGCCACCGGACGCCGAGTGATCCTGGTCAGTTCCGGAGCCGTTGGCGCGGGTATGAACCTGCTGGGACTGAAGAAAAGACCGCAGGATGTCGCCACGCTACAAGCCGTCGCTGCCGTCGGTCAAGCGCGGTTGATTAACGAATACGACCTCCATTTCCGTAATCAAGGTTACCATGCGGCACAAGTCCTGTTGACCGCCGACGATCTTGATGACCGCAAACGCTATCTCAACGTCCGTAACACACTTTTGCGATTGCTGCAAATGAACGCCGTACCTGTCATCAATGAAAACGATACGGTGGCCGTGGACGAATTGATGCGTACGTTCGGTGACAACGATCGTCTGGCTGCCGTTGTTACCAATCTCTTGCGGGCCTCGCTGCTGGTGATTCTATCGGACGTCGAAGGACTTTTTGACGGCGATCCGCAACTCGCCACGTCACGCGTCGTTCCGGTAGTTACCGATATTGACGCGACCGTTGAGTCATTCGTCCGGGACCGACGTGGAGACCTTTCGAAAGGAGGCATGTCGAGTAAACTGGAAGCGGCACGGATCGCCACCACCGCCGGTGAAAACGTCATCATCGCTTCCGGGCGGCGACTGGAGGCGCTGTCGGAGATCCTGGAAGGACGATGCGTCGGGACGCTGTTCGTCGCACAAGGCAAGTCCATCACGCCCCTCAAACGCTGGATCGGCTTCTCAGCACAACCCCGTGGTACCTTCGTACTCGACGAAGGAGCTTGCCAGGCCATCCTGACACAGGGGCGAAGCTTGTTGGCAATCGGCGTCCGCGAGATCAGTGGCAAATTCGAAAAAGGGGACGTCGTCTCGTTGCGAACGTCCAGCGGCGAAGAGATCGCGCGCGGCCTGACCAACTACGACGCCTCCGACATGGAACGGATCTATGGCCAACGCAGTACCAAAATCGCCGAAATCCTCGGCCATTGCCCCTACGAAGAAGTTATCCATCGTGATAACTTGACCATCGTCTAGCGCATGGTTCCACGGCTGTCCCCAGCCGTATCGCCGCAACGCGGCAACGCACGACGCGCAGGACGACACCCGCATGCCACTTCGTCGTGCTCGATGATTTCGCCGGTGACGGAACGGATGTTGAACCCTGGACGAGCAACGACGAACGAGTACGCGTACCGCGGTGCACAGTACGAGTACGATCCCAACGCGACATTCTGATACTAGGGTGTCGTGCCTTTGGGGCCTCGGAGGGGGCGGGTCGCACGAAACCGGTGGTAAAGCCACCGGCGGCGCGCCCGCCCGCGCAACCTAGGCCCGAAGGCACGACACATACATGGCACACCGGTGGCGATATTCCGGCGGGCACCCGCAATACCTCGAACCATATAGTATTCGGCGCGATGATGCACCCGCAATACCTCGAACCATATAGTATTGGTCGGCAGTAGCACGACAGGGTCGATCAAAGCAGGACCATGCGCATGTTTTGGACGAACCTTCGCAGCCGACTTACCACCGGAGAACGTGTGCTGGTGTCATGATGGATTTCCCGTGACGCGTCTGTTGCGGGAGTAACGTGCGAATCAGTGGGCGACGCGGTGAGTGGCTGATCGCCGCAAGGATGGGCGGTGGCCGCCTGTTCGTTCTGGCACTCGGCCATCAAGCGGACTGGTAACCTGGATGTCATCGCGGATCAAGACGTGCAAGTACATCATCGTGGTTTTCACGTCACTGTGGCCAAGCAATTCCTGGACGGTGCGGATATCGACGTGGTCAAGCAGCAAGTGGGTGGCGAACGAATGACGAAAGGTGTGCGACGTGACCGGCTTACGGACGTCTGCTTGTTTGACGGCTTTGTTGAGAC
>JAGQPD010000423.1 GCA_020426865.1 Planctomycetales bacterium | reverse complement strand
CGACGGGGCCGTTGGGGAGCACCGACAGTCCGGTGTCCGAAAAATTCACACTTGATTGCAGGAATTGCTCGGCGCCTTCCACGGGGCCCCCCAAGGTCGTGGTGGGAAACGCGTCCCACACGGTGGAAGTATAGGTCGCGCCACTGAAAATCGGCTCGATCCCAGGACCAAGTCCATCTCCCAGTTCTGCGCGAACGTTCATGCCGCGTACCGGCTGGTCTGCCGTGATCAAGTTGAGTGTCACGATCTGATTGGCCGTATCGGGCAACAGGTCGTGCACGCCGATCACGATTTCTGGAGCTGCCTGCACAACGCTTGTTAGTAGCAGCAACGTGCTGGCCGCAATTGCCAAACGACTGGTGCCCACGATTCGAGAATGATGCCATCGAACACGACGCGTACTTTCTGTTTTTCTCATGAGACGGTACCCGCAGCAAAGTTGCCTCAACAATTGACGTCGAGATTCTTTCTTAATACGTAATACATGTTTTAGCCTAAATACTCAGGTTGAATCAAACCCTTCATCCGCTACCGAAGTGGTTTTTATCTTGGGTGGCGTGGTTTGATCCAATTCCGCAAACGCTGCATCCAGCGACTCCACATGTGACGCCGGAAAATGCGGCGAATCCTGTATGCGATCGAGATCGTAAATGACTCGCAGGACGTCCAAAGGCGACACAAAACCATCCGCGTTTACGTCCAAATGGCCTCGGTAGCCAAGTTCCAGGGCATGATCGAGATCATGGTGTGCGGCGTACCAATCGAGTTGATTGATAATCAGCAACGCGTCCAATGGCGTGACCATTCCGTCGCGGTTCACGTCCCGCGGCGTATGCTCGGGCAGCTGGACCGGTTGGATGCCGTTCACCAAATCTGGGACGGCGATCAGATTCAGGTCGGTCAGGAAGTTCGTGTAGTTGTCGCGGACCACGGCCCAATCCGTGCCGTCTACCAAACGGTCGCGATTGAAGTCGTACACATTCTCAATCGTGGCACGATCGAGGAAGTTTCGCTGGTTATCCGTCACAGAAGCCAGGTCCGTGCCATCAACAAACGTTGTGGTTGACGAGTTGCCGACATCCCCGATGGCGTTCCCCCAGTAAGCGACTGCGTCGCTGGACAGTCCGGTTGTCGTGTTGGCCTTCAGCGTGACCTGCAACCAGGTTTTTTCGACCGCCTTGTCCGGCCAGACAACGGTGATGCGATCCGAACCGTTCTCCCCAGCGCCGCTACGTACGACGATTTGTGATGGCGTTGGGGCATCGGCCCATGCGGTCGGGTCACCGTCGTTGCCGACGCGGAACGTGAAGTCTTCCACCGACAGACCGGACGGATCGGCAAGGTCGGCCACGTCGATCATGATTCCGTTGATCCCGTGGTAGTAGCTCGTATAGTTGGCGAACGTGGCAACATTGCCCGGCAACAAGGGCGTCTTGTCTGGTGCGATCGCTTGATCGTCTGATTCGTTGGCGTTGGGGTTGCGACCGTCATACCACGAGTTGTTATAGAAGATGTGGTGTGCTATCACGCCCGCCGCTGCGCCTTCCCGAATCAGCTCAATGTCGTCGATGATGACTTGTGCATCCTCGTCGCCAAAACCGAGCAGATCAAAATAGAGCGTCACCTTATCGCCGGACGGAACGTTGCTCAAGTCGATGCTAAAGGTTCGTGACGAGGTAGGATCGATCGATTGTCCGGATTCTGGCAACCCCAGGCTGCTGACGAGATCGCTATAAAACACCGTGCCATCGTATTGCAGGTTGATTAGCGCATCGGACCGATCGAGTTGATCGACGATTGACGAGAGGGGGGCCATGGTTTCTGCGTCGAGCAGTGCCACCTCAAAGGCATCGCCGGGATTCAAAGCTGTTTTGCCTAACGTCGCCGATATGACGGTGAATCTCAACTCCATAGCGTCGGCGGGAACGATGAACGACTGCGCGAACTCCGCGTTAAAACTCCCTTGCTCGGTGAGCACGCCTCGGCCTTCGTCTACTGCCGCATTGCCGATGGTATGCCAGCCGAAGTCGGGATGATGCGGATCACTTTGGCCGAACGTACCGTTGAGGGGACCGATCGGCAGTGGTTCGGCAACGGCACCTGGTCGCCAATCGTGTTCAGCGGGATAACGTCGTTCCCCGGTGCCAAGAGTGTCACCCATCAGCGAAAGAATTCCGTGATCGGTTGGCAGGTCGACCAATTCAAACACGTGCCCGAGTTCGTGCGTGAGCACCGTCAGCAGATCAACGTTTCCGTACGCCGGGCTCTCATAGTGCGCTCGCCATAATTGATCGGATAGCCGCAAGGGAAATTCTGTCGCATTGGCCGGCGTCGTATCGATGAACCAGCCATATCCTGCCGCATCATCGTCAATCGTCATCGTTCCGTTGCTGTACCAAGCCAGCACTCCCGTTTCACTCGATGAGAGGTCATCGACAACGATCGAGAGACTCGCGAGCGGATAGTCGCCGACAGGCAATCCCGTAGCCGCCCACAATGCAATGGCCTGTGGCATCAGGTTCGCAGCCTGTGTTGCGGTCAAGGCCAAGTTGCCTTGTCCCGTTTTGCGGGGAGCGGTAGGGCTGACTAGAAGAGGGCTTACGGTTACGCCCGAACGGGTAAACGTGTCGGTACCTGTGTCATCATCCTCCACTGTTACTTGAACGTTGTACGTACCCGCCTTAAAGGTGTGCGCGACTGACGGCACATGTGTGACAACTGGCGACGAGCCGTCATTGAAGTCCCAAGTAAACGTGTGTGTGTCCGCGTTAC
>JAGQPD010000422.1 GCA_020426865.1 Planctomycetales bacterium | reverse complement strand
GCCGGTACATACAAGAAAACTCCGTCGCTGGTAAGCCCTCCGAACCCGATGATGGCCAACCGTTTGCGATCCAGGACCTGCCCGATTCGTTCCGTCAGAATGTCGCGGATCGATCCCGTTCCCTGATGACCAACCCGATACTCGCAATGAACGACATCCGCCGGCAGCAACTCGCAATCCAAACCGATGTTCTTCCCCACCTCCAACAGCTGCCGGCCCGTCTCCTGTCGAAGTTCCAGCAGGCCAGGAAGCCATTCGTCCGGCGCCACGAGCTTGTTGGTTTCCGGATGCCGGCGCGCTCCACCTCGACGAATCATCTCCTTCAACATCCGCGCGCCTTCACCATAGACGAGAACCACGCGAATGTCGTTTTGGATCAATGTCCGCAGGTCGTAGAGTACCGCGGCCTGCTCCTTGCGAGCCCCCGTGAGCAACTGATCGGCACAAACGACGATCGTGCGTCCCTTCCATTCCGCGAAATATCGAGAACTTGCCCCCGACGCAATGCCTGATACAGACAACATCATCATGGGCGCAATGCCGTGGCGTTCTCCACGGTCCAAGGTGATCGGGTCAAAACGGACACCGTCGTACGACGACGAACGGACCACTCCATTCTAGCCCATGCACTCGCCGTCAAACAGCCGCCGTCAAACAGCCGCCCTTGAAACGCTCACCGCCGCCGACAGCGAACCGCGCGATATCGGCCGTCACCGTGGAACTTCGAGTCGCATCGTAAGTGGATCGGTGTCGAACGGCGTGGAACTAGACGACCGCTGTGCGGCTGCGAGGACCACGTGGCGTGCGTCCAACTTCCTGCATGACATTATCAACGATGTCGAGATTGGTCATGGCAACGCTTGACGTGTTCGTCGCCGCCGCGAGCGTACGCCGACGAGAAGCGCGGCGCGATGTATCAGCACCTGCCAGCTCGGTGTCGGCCCTGGTCACCGACGTCGGAACAATCGACGATGAGGCAGCCGGGGTCGCGGCGGCGATCCCGAAATTCTGCTGCCAGACCAGGAAATCAAGCCCATCCACATCGCCGTCGCCATCGCCGTCGCCGTTGGATACCGTTGCGCCACCCATTGCGAAGTCGTTCAGTCCCTGCGCCCAGATACTGTAATCACCTTCGTCCACGACAAAGTCGCCGTTAAAATCGCCTGGCAATTGCGGCGCAAACGGCACGCTACCGGGCGTCGGAGGCGCCGCCATCCAGCTTTCCGACCACGGCCCAAACACATCGTACGCTACGCGTTGCAATGAATCGCCGCTACCATCGGCCTCCGACGGCCATGGCGCCTGGTCGTCATAGAATACCGCATCTACGAGTGTATCGCCGAGTGCGGCGTTGTTCTTATCCACTGGCCGCAGCAATTGAATCAGCTCCCCCGCATTGTTCAGTTGCCCACCGCTGGAACCAATCAGCAGTACGGAATTGTCGATCCCATAGATCGACCGGAACGCCGCCGTCTTGGTCGGCTCCGCCACCGGATCAAACGACACTATTACGGCAGTCTGTCCGGCTCCTAGAACCGTGCCCGATGCAAAGGTGAGATCCCCACCTTGCAATGACCAACCGCCAATATCTTGCGAGACGCCACTTTCAACCGCCAGCTCGATATACTCCAACTCGTTCAGCGCGATCGTCCCCGCGAATGCCGCCGGAACCGCCGATGGATGGTAATGAATCTCGCTGATCACTACGCTTCCCAATTGGGGACCGCTATTGGCACTACCCTGCGTCGGATTGGTCATCGGGAACAAGACTACTCCCGGATTGCCGTCGAGCCAACGTCCCAGCGATTGCCCGGCTGGTGCGGCAGTGAACGTTACATCGTCGGCAAAACGCAGCGGGCGGCCCGCCGTGTCCGCGGCAACCAGCCACAACTGTCCCGTGGTCTCGGTCGTCAATCCTAAGGAAGCAGTCGCTTGTGAAATCGATGTGAAACCGCCAGCGGGTATCGTCGCGGCAGCCAGTGTATGGAAGAACAAATTGCTGGCAAGGTCACTCAAATACCAACCACCCACGTTGACCGGCGTAGCGCCACGATTGAACATTTCCACCCATCCACCGCCGCCACCATTGGACGGTCGCAGGACTTCGTTGATCACTACGTCGCCGACATTTGCTGTAACGGTCGTCCCCGGGTTGCCGCCGAATTCCACCGATGCCTTCCAGTTCGCGGCGCTGTTGTAGTCTCCGTTGATGTCGACTACCTGCAATGAGGATCCACCGCCGTCGGCTCGTTGTGGCCAGTCCGATGCGTCATCGTAGTCGAACGATTGGATGTTCGTTCCGTCCGCGGCTCGAAGCGTAATCCGTTCGCCACCGTTGCCGAGCCGACCCGCAAACGCTCCGGCCACTTCCGGGCCAGTACCGTATCGTGACACGAATGCGTCGAGATTCTCGACGACGATCACGCTCGCTCCGGGAGCCAATGTCGACAATCCAAATTCGAAGGCGACGCCCTCGTTGGTCGAGCCGACAGGAACCTCCACCAATCGCACACCGGTCAGATCGATGGTTTGATTGCTGATGTTCGTCAACTCGATAAATTCAAATTCATCTGCGTCGACACCAAGCTCGCCCAACCCGGGGACCGGGTTGGGGGCATGGGGGTGATAATTGATCTCCGTGATTCGTAGATTCAGCGGACTGGCTGGAGCTGCAATCGTGAAGGTCGCTTCGTTCACCGCCGACCACTGTCCGCCGGAGAAGGCTCGAGCTCGCACGTTCGTGCCTTGCGAAATGTCGATCGTGCCGTTGTAGACAAGCGCCGTCGGATTGATCGATCCCCCCAGCAACCGTGGGTCACTGCCATCCAGCGTGTAGTAGATTGTTCCCGCCGGTGCGGTGACACCCAAATCGTAACCGATCGGCACCTGCCCACCATGCTGCGTAAACGAGGGGGCCACAATCGAAGGATACAAGCCGGCACTTTTCAATTGGTTCAGGAACTGAGCCGTGCGTCCAGTCAGGAAGTTGTTGATTACCTTAGCACTTTCGCCCTCCCAATCGGCCACCGTATAAGGCGTTGACGCGTGCATGTCTCCCCATCGAGCTGACTCGGCAACCAGGGCCTCAGGCAACTCGGAGAGGATCCCCTGATAGCGGGCAATCGCGTTCTCGGCCGTGAGTGGCCCGTCATTAAACAAGGCGCGATGCACGCGATCGGCAAACAACATCCGGAACTCGAGACTACTGCGCAGATTTCCGTAGGGCTCGGCGACCCCGCGTGTATCGTTGACCGTGTTGGTGGTAACGCTGGAACGCAACCCGAGGACCCACTCATAATCCCATACGTGGAAAACAAATCCCTGGCTTTCGGGGCCGCGCCGCCGCGCCGCATACCAGTTCTTAAACGGCCAATCACTATTGCCACCGTAGTCATTGACAATCAGATAGTCGATGTAATTGACGACGTCGACGTAACTTTCTTGATTGGGATCGTTCGTGCCGTCCGGGTTCAACCCTTGCACGCGCAAGTAAGCGGCCGTGCGTGCCGATTCGGTAGTGGCGTTGGCCACATTGCGTGACAAGCTGACGAGCGTATTCCAAGCCGCGGTAGTACCATTGATGGCACTGCCCGAATTGTACGCATCCCATTCGTCCTTGTCGCCGCCGTAGTAACTGGCGGCGAACGACGCATCCGGCCGCTCCACCGGATTGTACAGCCCCCAATACACCCCATTAATATACAAATGTACACGTGTTCCATGCGAGGCGGGTTGGCCCATTGCCAGTTGTGTACGGCGGCCGAATTCGTCGCGAGCGTATTGTGGCTGCGTGCCGGCCGCGCCCCATGCGTATCCATCGTTGGCGTCCATCCGCAAGGTGATCGTATCGAACTCGTCGACCGCCCCTTCCCCAAACCATGGAAACACCAGTTTTGTGGCACCGTATTCGCCTTTGAAGAGCAGTCGCATCGAGTGCTTCTTGCTCAGGCCATCCGACCGGAACGCGCCACCCTGCATCCGGATCCCGGCATCGATCTGGAAGCCAGTCGAGCCATCGGGGTAGATCAATTCGACCGACGTCGGGCGTTCCCAGGCGCTGCCACTGGAGGTCGCATTGGTATAGATGCCGCTGGAGCCAAACATATCGTCTACGTCCAGGACAATCGACAATGTGGGGATCGCCTGGAGATCGTCTTGGATCGTTGCGGCATAGACGCCACCAAAGCGGTCGCCACCCAGGGCCTGGCCAGCGGCGGAAAAATTACCGATCACATCCGGGTCCATGCCATAGTCGGCAGAAAAGCCGCCCCAGCTGGAGGGAAATCCGGCGTCCAGTGTCGTGGTTCGGGACTGCGACACGATGTCGTGGACAAACAAGTAGGTTTGGGTGTCGACGTTCGTTGGATAGTAGCCATCGCGGACGGCGATGGCGCGCAATGTCGTCGTATGGTCAATGACAATCGGTTGCGTGTACAACGTCCCATTGGCGACCGACGGAATCTCGCCATTGGTCGTATAGTAGACCCTAGCATTGGGCGTATTGGATGAGATCACCAGATCGAACGGCGCGTCGTAGAACCCTCGATCGGGACTGAACGTCGTATCCGCGACAAAATCGACGAACCCCGAACCATTGGGCGCGCCGGGCGATGGCGATTCGAAAAACCGTACCGCGGCCGTATCTCCGACCGCCAACAGTTCCGGAACCAGGAGAAAATCGTCGTCATTAGCAGTGACGTTCAATCCGTGGATCGCCAACACGTTTTGGCCTTCGACCAATAGCGGAATGAAGGCACTGATATCGATATTCTCGGGGATCAGCGCATCCAGATCGGCGCGGCTGGTGGTGGCCGCCGAATTGTACGACCGAACGCCCGGCGCGTTCCGTGCCGCCACTTCGACTCCGTTTAAATACGCCACAAATCCGTCATCATATTGCATCCTCAGCAACAGCTGCGACACATCCGCCAAATCGGTGACCGTAAACGGAGCCCGTACATAGATTCCCGCATTCTGCTGATATAGGTCCTCGCTGACATCGGTCGCAAACGTCCCCAGAAAACCGATCACGTCACGCCCCATTACTTCCACTTCACCTAACGATAGAACGTCGGCTTCGTCGTTATTCCCTTGTCCGTTGGTCGCCGAAAGATCTGGGTCGGGGGTACGGGTAATGCGAATCGTCTGACCGAATAGCGGCACTCCGCCGTTTTCTGTCAGCAAATCGATGGTCAATTCGGAGGGCCCACCGGGAAAGCTGAACCCAGCGTTCTCGGGATTCAACAAGTCGGACACGTACACAACATTGTCCGATTCATCCAACACTTCTACGGTGATGTCTCGCAACCGCGATTGGCAGCAACTGTCACGATTATGGACGATGATTTCTTCCAACGCATAGGTGCTTCCCAAATCAACCGACCAACTGGACGGAAGGTTCTGCCCCGCCGCCGTGTGCGTAAAATTGCCAAGGTTCCCGTCAATCGCAGCATCGGGTACGCCGCCAAATGCGACCGATGACTGGTTCGCTACCCCCCCTGCGGCCAGGTTCCGCAGGTCGTTGTTGCCGCCGCCGGCCGTCGGATCGGCGTCGTATCCGACGCCGGCCGTTACCAACTGCGTTCCTTGCAACAGTGGCAGGTTCAGACCGCTGTTGGTTTGCCCCTGATTGCCGCTGGCTGAAAATACATATCCATCCTTGTCATTGCGTTCGGAACTCCCTATCTTCCGCAGCACACCATTGCCGACAGCACTCAAGGGTACTCCATCACCTGACCATGGCACATCCGCCGCCGTAATCAACTGGCCATTAACAAACGTGTTGAGCGTGGCGATTTCCGCTGCCGAATAACCCCACGCCGCAAAGTCGCGGACACTTCCCGTGTTGTCGAGAATCACGGCCCAACCAGGTAACGACGTGGACCAATTGAGCTCGCCAATTCCATTTTGATTCTCGTTGCTGGTACGAATCGCTCCATCAGTAAGCGGATCCGACCAGTTGTAAACAAACGAGTAGACGCTATTGATCGAGCCACCGGACGGGTTATTGAAACCCATTCGCCAGCCGGACGTATTGATCGCTGCGCCGCTGACGTTCTGCAATTCAACCCACTCCGCTCCCAAATCGATCTCCGTGATCGCAACCGTTGCCGCCGGGAACTCGCGGTCCCCCAGCCAACTACTATCATCGAAACCCGACTGCGTCCACGACTGACCTAGAGCTCCGTCTTGGGGAACAAGATATCGGGCTGTCGACATCCCATCGACCAGCGGGGTCAGGTTCTGCCCAATGCCATAGGAGATATCAGTGCGTTGTTCGGGGTATTCTGGTGAGTACTCATGCACGACCGTCACGGCATGTGTCACCGGGTCGTCATAGATCAAGGCCAAATAACCGCCATTGCGGTCCAACTGAAAATTGGTATGCGGATAACCGCTCGGATCGACGTAGTCGTCAATCACCTGTCCACTCAAATCCGTCGGGGCCGACGCAAAGACAACCAGGTATTCGCCAACGGCAATCGTGCGATCGGGAAAGTTCCAGCGTCGGAGATTGTCGTCGGCGTCGGTCAAATAATAGTCACGCAGGTTGATCGGTGTCGAATCGGCGTTGAAGATCTCGATCCAGTCTGACGAACGCCCGTCGCCATCAACCAGCCCGCTATCGTTGGAAGCGAGAAACTCGCTAATAACCAAATCACCCGCCGCCATCACACGGCGATCTTCCAACACCTCCAGACCAAACTGTAAGGGCTTCCTCGCACGACTTCTTCGCAATCTACTTCGTGAGCGCAACATGCTTCTCATTCTCCCTGTCCCTCTCGCCTCCACCCGCCGGACTGTTGCCGGGGCGCACCGAACCTGTATTTTGCCCTAAAACAAAGGCCTTGCCAACGAAATCGAAAGTGAATTCGCTAAGAAACGCGGAAAAAGCCCTTCCCAATGGCGCCAGGCTGCTCCCAATCGGCACCCCCACAATTCCATCACCCCGATTGGAAGCACCCCGATT
>JAGQPD010000002.1:1526-2600 GCA_020426865.1 Planctomycetales bacterium | reverse complement strand
ATCGCTAAGGTCAGCGATCGACACATCGGCGGACGCGAACGACGCGGTTACATCCGATCTATTTACCGAGATCGCTCGAGAGGTCGACAAGAGCTTGTACTTCCTCGAATCGCATGTTCAGGGATAGAGAACGATGACACCTGCCGGTAATGTCTGGCAAACTGACACCTCACGCAGCTCAGTCACAACGGACGAGCTGCGTGTCTGTAAACCGTTCCTGATTCCCTGGCAAAAGCACCAACTGCTTCGATCGCGAAAACTGACGGAGACAATTGATGAATGATTGGGTGATGCTGCTGTCGAGTGCCGCCTTGATCTTTGCATTGCGAGTCGTTGACGTATCCCTGGGTGCGTTACGAATCTCAATGCTCTTCCGAGGCCAGCGCGGTTTGGCAGGTCTATTTGGATTTTTTGAGTCGCTGGTTTGGTTGATTGCTGCTGCGTTGGTGCTGGGGAACCTGAACAGCCCCGTTCAGTTCTTCGCCTACGCAAGCGGCTACTCGATGGGGACGATGCTCGGTAGCACTATGGAGAAATGGTTGGCAATCGGAGATGCCCTGGTGCGCATCGTTACGCCGACCGATTCGTCGGACCCATCAGCTCGGATTCGTGAAGCCGGATACTACGTGACAACGGTCGATGCCAAAGGCCGCGACGGAGACGTACAGGTTAGCCTCAGCGTCGTTCCGCGTCGCAAGGCTCCTCATCTGATTTCGCTGGCTCGCAATACGAACCCAAATGCATTCATCACTTGCGAAGAAACAACCCCCTTCAGGCTAGCAACGATGCCCGCTGCGAGCGTGCGTGCGTAAATAGCGGTATCATCAGAGAGTTGTTCACCGTGGTGGTTGTTGCACCTGGAGAAGATTGACACACCGCGGAGCGATGCAAACCATAGAACGCCCTCATAATCGAGGAATTACAGATGTTTAGACTCGGAACGCAACGCCAGACATCTTGGCCGTGGGCGGTTGCTTTGTTGATGTTGTACGCGGCTGGAACGGCGTCAGCTCAAACCAGCCAATCCGAATCAAGGTCCGAGAATGACCGACCACTCATACGAACCAACCGAGC
>JAGQPD010000002.1:0-1464 GCA_020426865.1 Planctomycetales bacterium | reverse complement strand
AGGTGAACATTGCCGTCGTCGACGATGGCGGACACCTATTAGCGTTTGCCCGCATGGACGGCGCTCGACCGGCCAGCGTCTACACCTCAATCACGAAAGCGACGTCGGCAGCGACCAAGCGCGGACCAACCGGCCCGTTGCCGAATTCTGAGACGACCAACACGCATCTGAGTTTGGCCGTGGAGAACGCCGCGTCTGTCAGTGGCGGCAAGTTCACAACGCTCAAAGGTGGAGTACCAATCATCTATGGCGACCAAGTGGTCGGTGCAATCGGCGTTGGTGGAGCGACTGGTGAACAGGATGCCGAAGTCGCATCGGCAGGAGTATCGGCCCTCATCCAGTCATTCGAGTCAGCCTCAAACGAGAAAGGGTTATCGGAATCCAACGCACTTTTCGGTAATTGGTTGATTGAAGACATAGAAGGACGTGGGGTCGTCGACAACGCTCAGACCACGATTCAAATTGCCCGTGACTGTTCGATCACTGGCAGCACGGGAGTCAACCGTTACATGGCCAAAGCAACAATCGAAGGGAAGAAAATTAAGATCGAACCGGGACCAGCAACAACTCGCGCCGCCGGCCCGCCTGCATTGATGGATCAGGAGTCGAAGTTCCTTGCAGCGTTGCGGAGAGTCGCAACGTATCGAATCGACGATAAGGGCCTGCTTCATCTACTTGACCGCGACGGGAAGCCACTTCTGCTTGGTTCGCTGGCAAATTAGCTCATAGTCTTACGAATAGAGCCAGCGGCGAAAGAGCCAACTGAGTACTGGCAAAGTCACCCAAGTCATCGACGCAACCGTGATCGCGGACAGCAAACCGCCAGCGATCCACGGGTGCAGAGACGCCGTCATCGGTTTCAGCAGGGCAATCATCGGCAATACGGTCAGATAGACGGCTATCCAAACCACGACGAACATCTTGTACTTTGGCGGCGTTGCGGTCGATTCCGTCCCCGGCGGCGTAAACCATGTTTCAAAGCCGGTCAGTTGCTGAATATCGGCCGCTTTGTGCTCGAATGGAGCGAGTTGCCGAACCTTCTGTTGTCGCTCTTCGGAGTCATACCAGCGCCGCATGTTCTCGACACTGTCAAACTTCGTGATGACACGGTAGTGTGGTCGCTCCGCAGATTCGGGCTTGAGCACGATCGAACCCTGATGACCGGGGAACGACATCGACGTGCGAATCAGTTCGCCAATCGCCTGTTCCCATTCCGCTTCTTTCCCAGCAGCCGGGAATGCGGTCGCAAAGATCGTTGCGTGAGACGCTTGAGCGTTTTCGTTTTCCATCCTGACTACTCCGTTGGGTACGACAGGCTTCAATCAGCTTCCATCCTGTCGATCCCGCAATTGCACCAAGCAGGCTGCACGCCTATCGTATTCGACCTAAGACAGCAGTTCATCGTCCGACGTGTCCGTCGTGGAGAGCCAGCTTAGCAGATGGTTGGCGAGGCTTTCTCCGACC
>JAGQPD010000421.1 GCA_020426865.1 Planctomycetales bacterium | reverse complement strand
AATCCCGCGGGCGCGGGCGATACCGGCTTCCGCCAGGATATCGTCATCGGTGGCGTCACCTTCCACGGCCAGCCAGCCTCGATCCCGGCAGCGATCGAGAATCGTTTCGTCCCGTTCAACGATCACGAACGGCAACGATTGATCGGCCAATTCCAGTGCCAATGCCCATCCCATGCGACCGGCACCGCAAATGATGAAATGGTGTTGGATCTCTTCCAGTGCTCGCGTCATCTGCCGATTCCCTCTCCAACCATAAAGCTCCGTCCGGACAATCACTTCGCCCAACGCCGCGAGGCTGTAAATGAAAACGCTCAATCCCAATACAAGCAGGACCATCACGAACGCCCGCCCGGCCTCGGACAGTGGATGAACCTCCATGTACCCGACCGTCGTCAGCGTGATGAGCGACATGTAGAGCGAGTCAAACCAGCCCCACCCTTCAATGAGATGAAAGCCCATCGCGCCGATAAACGGCAGCGTCAAAAGCATAATCACAATCCGAAACGTTGAATGCATCTCTCACTTTAACGGCTTGCCAAGTATACTCCACCCAACCCGAGGACACACAACGCAATCACCAACGCCGCGTCGGGCTCTACGAACCAATACTTCTTCTCCGCCCGATTGACAATTCCCATCGTCGCCACGCCGGTAATGGTGATCACGAACAACCCGGTTACGACATGTGCCGAACCAACGTGGGCAAGCACATCCCCTTTGCGATAGAAGAAATCGAGCGGGACCAGCGTCGCCATATTGAAACAGTTGCTGCCAAAGATATTGCCCACCGCCATCTCAAACGCCCCCATCCGCAAGGCGGCGAACGTCGTAACAAATTCGGGCAGCGACGTCGTCAGCCCCACCAGCGTCGTCCCAACAAACGTGGATCCTAAACCGGTTACCTCCGCCAACTCTTCAGCAGTCTTGGCCAGCATCTGCCCGGCGATGAAAATCACCACCGTACATCCCAGATACCCCAATAGCGGCTTGATCCACGCATTCCGCGGCGGCTTGGGCTGCTCCGTCAACGGCTCGACGCCACTGGCAATCGCTGACATGCGTTGGTCCTGAAAGATCAGTCGAAATGCGAAAACATAGGCCACGGCGATGAGAATGCTCCCCAACCCGAATGGCCCGATGGTCAGCCGTGTCCCAGGCCACACAATGAACAAGATCATGATACTCGTCAGCACAATGCTGGCGATCGCCGACAGGCTGTGGGCCGCTGAAATCGGAGAGAAGATCCGCAGTTGCGATCGGTGGACGAAATCTCCCATCCCCAGGATCAGCAGATTAAAAATTGAGCTGCCCATCAAATCGCCAACCGCCAAATCGGGTGCGTCGAGCATCACCGCACTGACGTTGACCGTCAGTTCCGGCAGACTGGTCGCCGCGGCCAACAGCAAAAAACCAGACATCGACCGCCCGATGCCGGTCGTCTCGGCGATCTGGTCCGCGTATCTCGTCAACAATCCCCCCACCACAACGACCACCGCCGCAATGGCAGCGAACTTGACGATCAGCAACCACAACATGCAACATCCATTTCAACTGCGGAGGACCAGAACAGGGCAATGTGCCAGGCGAACGACGCGTTCAGCAACCGATCCAATCATCAACCGCTTGATGCCCGTGCGGCCATGGGACGGCATCACGATGAGATCGGCACTGAGATCTTCGGCAAATTCGGCAATCCACTTGCCAGCGTCTCCCACAAACGCGTGCTTTTGCACCTGTTCGTACTTCCCTCCCAGCTTCGCATCCCCCAATTTCTCTTGCATGTAGTTGAGCGCGTTATGGCAGCGGGTATCGTCGTCGAGGGTCTCCCACACCACCGCCGGCTCGGCCACCATCAGCTCGGGTAGTACATGGACGACATGGACCCCCTGAGGGGCCGTTGCGATCTCCAGCGCCACATCGATGGCACGCAACGACTCATCGGAAAAATCGATCGGTACAACAACTTTTTCTTTGCTTAAGCCGCTCATGACACACCTCAATGGGCAAATTCTTTTCGTACGTACTCCGTCCGCCACACCCGTGATTCCCGGCTCCCCGCGTGTCTCAACCGCCCACACATTACCCACACATAACCGCCCGGACTTCACACGGATTGCAAAGCCGGTGCCGTGCCACGGCAATCCGCCGGCAACGTGGGCCGCCAGCAACCGACTCGCCCCACCAGGCGCGCCAATGGACAAACAAGCGCGCTCCCTGTGCCCTTTCGCCCATAGCCGTCGCCAGCCAGATTCGCTTCGCCGTATCGCTGGTGTTAAGCATTATCGCCGATTCCCCACATTTTTTAAAGCACGGTTGCCGACGTTGGTATGCCAATTGCTGAAACGGTAAGACATCAGTCGACGGGAGTTAACGTCGATGGGTCATAAGTCGATGGCCAACGCCAGTTTGTACATTCAAATCGTTTTTTTATCGTCTTGCGTGGTGGACTTATGTACGTTTCGCAGTGAGGGAGAATGACCGCATGTCATACGATTACCAGGGCCACGAGTATTATGAGCTGATGCGTCGGGAAAATCAGCGGCTCACGCATGTCTTGCATGCCGTCGGGGACATGCTCCGTGGTGAACGTGGCGATGTCGAAAGGTTGGTTTACGACCTCGGCCAACTCGTCGAGCTCTTGGATTCTCATTTTGACCATGAGGAACAGAGCGACTTTGTCACCAATGTACGACGACGCGCGCCGCACCTGTTGCAGACGGCACAGGAGGCGATTGCCCAACACGCCGACATCAGCGACCAGGCTAAGAAGATCCTGATTCTGGCCCGCAACGGTGTTGTAAGTGACGCGTGGTGGCGACAATTGTCGTTAAGGTTCGACGAGTTCGCCCGCGAGTTCTTGGCCCACGAGGCCCATGAATACGAGCTGTTGCAGAGTGCTTACGGTCAGGACATTGGTGCAGCAGATTGATGAATGTAAGGTTACGGCCGTGAAACCGCGAGGCTGTTGGGGCGTAACCGGCAGGATCGGGAGCGAAGTCGATGATCAAACGCATTTTGGTCGACCTATGTGGCACGCAGTTCACCTCGTCGGTCGTTCGCCACGCGGTGCAGTTGGCGCGATTTCACGCGGCAGAATTGACTGCCGTGTCCATTGTGGACATGGAGCGATTGACCCGCGTCGGGGCGGTGCCGGTGGGAACCCAGCAAGTGCTGCGCGATCTGTGCGAACGGCGGGTAGAGGTAACCCATCATCACATCGATGCCGCCGTCGACGAATTCACCACGGCGTGTGAAACCGCCGGGGTCGCCTACCGCGTCCAGCGGGAAGAAGGCGAACCGTTCGGCACGATGCAGCAATATGTGCGCTACCATGATCTGCTTATTTGTGGGCTCCGATCGTTGTTTGAACACGAGGTGGTGGAAGAGCCACCGGATGAACTGGTGCGGCTGGTGTCGTCCGGTGTGCGTCCAATTCTGGCAGTGGCCCGTGATTACGGGCAGGTGAAGCGAGCGTTGATCGCCTACAGTGGTTCCGTCGAGTCGGCATCGACACTCAAGCAGTTCGTCCAATGCAACCCTTGGCCGGACGCAATCATCGGACTGGTCCATTTCGCACGTTCCCGTTCAAAGGGGGAGTCGTTACTGGCCGACGCAGTGCATTACTGTCGGGCACACGGTGTGGTGGCAGAGCCCGAGGTGATGACGGAGCCGGCGGCGGGAAGGTTGCTCGCCTTCGCCCACGATTGGAAAGCGGATTTGCTGGTCGTCGGCAATAGTGCTCGCAACCTGATCCTGCGTCGCGTGTTTGGCGAGGTCGCCTTGGAGACAATTCGAACCGCGACCTTGCCGCTATTTTTAGCGCAATGAAGTCGCGTGCCTCGTGATCGTGTGGTTCATAGCGTAGCCCATTCGACGCGGACACCACATGGGAGGTAATCATGTTATATATCAGGAACCAATTTGATCGAGCCGTTGAACAGTTGTTGCTGCCAACAACCTATGACGAGCTACCGCTACAGGTCTCGTTGCTCGAGACGCATATTTCGTGGGTCTTTCTCACCGACCGGTTTGCGTACAAGATGAAGAAGCCGGTGCAGTTCCCCTTCGTCGATTTCTCGACGGGAGATCTTCGGCATGCCGCTTGCGAGGAAGAAGTGCGACTCAACCGCCGCCTTGCCCAGAACGTCTATCTTGATGTCGTCCCTCTGACAGTCGATCAAAACGGAGAATACCATGTCGACGGCCCAGGCAACGAAATCGAATGGCTCGTGAAGATGCGAAAGCTGCGGGAATCGGCGACTCTGGAATCCCTGATGGCGAGGAACTCGGTGCCCGCCGGCGCCATCGGTCAACTGACAACGAAGCTGACCGATTTCTACCGACATGCCGTGCGGATTCGACAAACCGGCCAGGCGTACGCGCGCCGCGTCGAGCAACATGTCCGAGACAATCTACGAGAATTGACCGAGACCGCCCCAGCAGATTGCCGCAATACCATCCAACAGGTCCACGCCGCCCAGCTGAGGTTCCTGCGGGCACATCAAACCACGCTCGCGGCACGTGCCGACAACGGATATATCGTCGAAGGCCACGGCGACCTGAGGCCCGAACACATCTATCTGGAATCCCCTCCCGTCATCATCGATTGCGTCGAATTCAATCGTGAATTGCGCCAATGCGATGTCCTCGACGACCTGGGGTTTCTGGCAATGGAATGCGACCGCGCCCGCCACGAGGAAATCGGCCGCCAGATCGTTGACCACTACCGTCACGCAACCGGTGATGTCTACGACGAAACACTACTCGAATTCTATAAACTCTATCGCGCCTGCGTCCGCGCGAAAGTCTCGCAATGCCGATCGCAACAAATCGATTCGGCGAGTGAAACGGCCAAACAACAACAAACCGAACAGACGTATCTCGACCTGGCACGTCGCTATGCGAAACACCTGGGACCACCCCTCCTGCTGGTCATGTCCGGGACCGTCGGCAGCGGAAAGTCCACTCTCGCCCACGCCCTGCAACAAGAACTAGCTGCCGACCTTTACCGAACCGATATTGTGCGGCAACAAATGTTTTCCGATCACCGCGGCACACCGTCGGCACCGAATCAAGGGAAGTATGATCCCGCCACCCGCCGACAAGTCTACGAAAAACTGTTCGACCTGGCTGCCATAGCACTGGCTGAAGGACATTCGGTCATTCTCGATGGGACGTTTCCCAAACAGACGCTGCGATCGACCGCCTACGAGCTGGCGCAACACCACGGTGCACGCTTCGTCGTCGTCCATTGCCATTGCCCCAACGCGGTCGCACGGCAACGGATCGTGCAGCGGCTGGAATCGAAGTCGGATCCCTCGGAGGCCCAACCGCAGTGGTTCGACGATTTAGTCAAGGACTTCGAACCCGTCACGCCGACCATCCCCCATATCGCCGTCTTCACGCAGATGGCGGTGCCCGAGCAGGTCGAGCGGGTACTGCGGCGGTTTACGGATTCCAGTCGGGCAGCCTACAATACCCCGTAGCTGCTTGCGCGCGATATCGCACAGCCCTCTGACGTGACCGCACACGACCGCTCGCATTTTGTGCGGTTGGACACAGCGAAATCGCCGTTTCCGACACGGATCGTGTAACGGGCAGTCTCGACGGGCAGAACCACCGTCGTCGGTACGCCAGTTGCTTCACAGGCTTTGCGGGTATTCGCAGTGGCAGGGATGCTCGGTTACTTGGTTGCGAAAGGGGCATCGGGGGAAGGGCCAAGTGGATTGCCTGGCCATGGTGGCAATCCGTCGAACGGCTGTCTGGAAAAGATGCTGTCTGGAAAAGATGAAAGGCGGTGCGAAGATGCATTGGGACAAGATCCTGTTTACGACCGATTTTTCCACGATCAGCGACGCAGCGTTGGATCTTGCTTCGTCGTTGGCTCGCGATTCCGGCGCCACATTGATCATCGCGCACATTGAGGAGCCGCGACTGGCCTACGATGGATTCGCGTATTACGGGCTGCCGGATCCGACGGTGGATCAACAGAAAGAGATGTTACAACGAGTCATACCGCGGGACCCAAAGGTCACGTACGAGCATCGGATTGCGGCGGGGGCGCCGGCGGACGCCATTTGCCGCCTGGCGGAGGAAGAGCAGGTCGACTTGATTGTCATGGGATCGCACGGGCGGACCGGTGTGCAGCGAGTGCTGATGGGGAGCGTCGCCGAGGCCGTCGTACGACATGCGAATTGTCCAGTACTGACGTACAAGTCGCGGGCTTCCGAAGCAAAAGAGACGACTGAATCGCAACCGTCGGTTTAATGGCATGGATTACCTTGGGTTTGACGTGTTGAGGTTAACATGACAGCGAAGACACACAGTGCCAGTATTGACCTGCTGATTGTCGATGATGACGAAGAACTTCGCAGTCGAGCAGGCCGGTACTTTCGCGAATTGGGATATCACGTGGAGGAAGCAGCCGATGGCGCCGAAGCGTTGCGGCTATCCCACGAACGACATTTTAATGTCGCAATTCTCGACATGATGATGCCGGGTCTGTCGGGTCTCGATGTGCTACGTGGGCTTCAGGCCGACGAAACGGACACGCAAGTGATTTTCTTGACGGGCAAAGGGAGTATTGAGCTGGCAGTGCAAGCCATGCAATTGGGGGCGCACGACTTTCTTACTAAACCCATTCGGTTCAAGGAATTGGAAGCCGTTGTGATCAAGGCGTACGAAGCCAACCAATTGCGTCAGGAGAACCGGCAGCTGCGTACCGTCCTGCGACGCACCCAGGCTTCCGCCGAGATGGTCGGTACATCCCCGGCGATGCGGGAAGTTTATCGCCTGATCGAGCGCGCGGCTGATAGCGACAAACCGATCCTGATCCAGGGGGAAAGCGGCACCGGCAAGGAGCTCGTGGCCAAGGCCCTGCACCAGTCCAGCCCGCTGCGCGATCGACCGCTGATCGTCATCAATTGTGCCGCACTTCCGGAAACACTGCTGGAAAGCGAACTGTTTGGGCACGAGAAAGGGGCCTTTACCGGGGCGAACTCCACCAAACCAGGCCTGTTTGAAGTGGCCGATGGCGGGACGATCTTCATCGATGAAATCGGCGAAATGTCCCCCACGCTACAGCCGAAGTTGCTGCGAGTCCTCGAGGACGGCTCCCTCCGCCGCATCGGTTCGCTCAAGGAACGTCGCGTCCACGTCCGTGTTCTGGCGGCGACCAATCGGGACCTCAATGAAGAGGTAAAGCAAAAGCGATTCCGCGAGGATCTGTTCTATCGGATCAATGTGATGACCCTGCAGTTGCCCCCCCTTCGTGAACGGGGTGACGACGTGTTGTTGTTGGCGGAACGTTTCGCGGGACCGGGTTGGGAATTCGAATCGGACGCCATTCAAGCAATCCGGCGCTACAACTGGCCCGGAAACGTGCGCCAGCTGATCAACGCCGTCGAACGCGCAAAAATCCTGGCCGACGACGAAGTCATCCGCTGCTGCAACCTGCCCCCCGAGGTGACTCAAGAAACCCCGGCCGTCATTCCGCCGACGTCCGATGTGGACCTGGCCGCGCTGAATCGAGCCCACGTCGTCAACACCTTGCGGCGCGAACGTGGCAATAAGAAGCGGGCCGCAGAATTGCTGGGAATCAGCCGCCGTAGCCTCTATCGATTGCTGGAAAAATTCCACATCACCTCCGAGGAACTCGAAACGACAACCACGCAACCCTAACGGCCTACGTCTCTTCGACCGCCAGCGGCAGCGACATGATCAGTTCCGTTCCCGTAGCGGGACTGCCAAGCATCAAAGTCCCACCATGGGCATCCACGACACGACGCGCAATTGCCAACCCCAACCCCGTACCACTCGGCTTGGTCGTGTAGAAAGGATCAAACACCCTCGGCCGCACGTCAAACGGTACCCCCGGCCCGCTGTCGGCCACGGACACCTGGAGTAGCGATCTCTTCCCATCCATCACGGCGCAGCAGTGAATCGCGATCCGGACATCGTCCGCCGACGCTGCAATGGAGTTCTCGAACAAATTGCGGAATACTTGATCCATACGAGTGACATCTATGTGGCATACAGTTGATTTACATTCGATCCGTTCGTCCAATGCCACGTATCGATTGGAAACGCTCTTCACGTCACGAAGTGCCGCGCGCCAGACCTTCGCCAGCTCGGCGCGTTTGCGGTCCAGCACGATGGGGGCGGCGTAGCTGCGGACCTCGTCCAACAGGTCGCGGATATGGTCGGCGGCCTTTTCAATTTGTTCCAACTCCGTTCGCGCGCCGGGAAAGTTGCGGATATCCAATTGCAGCATCTCCACCGACGCCTGGATCCGCTGCAGCGCATTGCGACTCTCGTGGGCAATCCCCGTACAAACCTGACCAATCGCCGCCAGCCGCTCCGCTTGACGTGCACGCTCCTCCGCCGCCTTCAACTGCTCAATCCGCGATACACTGGCCCGCAACGCGTCAGCATTGACCGGCTTGAGGATGTAGTCGGACGCGCCATTGCGCAATGCACTAATGGTTCCGTCAAGATCGGCATACCCGGTGAGGATCACCACCGCCGCCTGCGGCGATAACCGGCGGATCTCCGGTAATAACTCGTCCGCGGAACTATCCGGCAATCGCCGATCCAACAGGAACAATTGAAAATGCTGCCAGTTGTCGTGGCCAATCGCCTCCGCCGCCGTACGAACACATTCCACAACGTGACCGTCCAGCTCCAACAGCTCCCGTAAGTTGGCCTGCGTGTCAATTTCATCTTCAATGATCAAGACTCTCACGGCTGCTCGGTCCCCATCGCCGGAAAATGCCGCTGCAGAAATCGCTCAATCTGCAACGGCTTGGTTTCAATCTCCACCACTCCCCCATTCAGCAACCGCCGACTTCCTTCCTCAGCCAGCTCTTCAGCATAACCAGTGACAAGGAGTATCTGCGAATTCGGGCGAATCCGGCGCGCGCGCTCAATGAGCTTGCGCCCGTCACCGTTCTTCAACCGCAAATCGACTACCAGCCGCTCGTACTCCCCGGTATCAATCCGTTCCGCTGCCAAGTGCTCGTCCTGCACGTGACGAACGCGATAACCGCGCTGCCGTAACATCTGAGACAAGTTGTCACAAAAATCCTTGTCGTCATCCACAATCAATGTCGTCGGCTGCTGCGTGGCATGCTCCACCGCCGCCAATAACCGCCCTACGTCAATCGGCTTCGCAAACACACACCATACACCTGCCGATAACCCCTCCTCCACGCGCGCACTGCGGCCAAACGCCGTCGTCAAAATACACGCCGTCTCCGGCCGACACTCCTTGATCGATTCGTATAGCGATACGCCGTCCTGATCGGGCATCTTCAAGTCAACCAGCGCCACCCGATACACCCGCTCTCGTACCAACTGAAGCGCCTGCTCCCCCGACAACGCCACGTCCACGGAATATCCGACCTCGCTTAGGATCTCCGCCAAGTTGCCCCCCGCGTCCCGGTCATCGTCCACCACCAAGACCCATACTTCCTCCCCGTTGCTCATTCCGTCCGCCTTTGGTTTTCGTCCTGCGCGTCTGCAGCCCCCGACGGCATCCACACCGTCGCCTCCGTCCCCACATCCACTTCGCTGGAAAATCGGATCGTCCCCCGATGCCGCTCCACAATCACCCGCGTGATGGCCAGACCCAATCCAATCCCACGCGCTTTAGTAGTGTACAAAGGTTCAGTAAGCCGGCCGAGCCGATCGGGCTTGATTCCCACCCCGGTATCAATAACCGACACCGACACGCCGCCAGCATCGGCGCGTCCGGAAATAGCCAGCTTGCCACCGTGCGGCATCGCCTCGACGCCATTGCGCACTAGATTGCTCAACACAATCGCCAACTGCTGTCGGTCGGCGGCCACCACAAGATCGCGCGCAATGTCCCGCACAACGACCACGCCCGCTGGTATCGTCAAGGTCTCCAAAACTTCCGTCACCACCTGGTCAACGGCGACACTGTCCGGCGACGGTGTCGGCAATCGAGCAAAATCCGACAGCGCGCTGATCACACCGTTGGCGACGTCCACCTGCCGATCCATCCGCTGCAAATGCTCCGACCGCTTTTCTTCCGTAATCGACTTGCCGTGTGTCAGGCAATAGATCGACGTCTTGATCACATTCAACGGATTCCGCAATTCGTGCGCAATACTTCCCGAGATCTGTCCGATCGCGGCCAATCGCTCCTGCCGCTGCATCTGCCGCGCGTATTGATCGCCATAAGCTCGCTGGACAAGCATGGAATCCAGATCCAGCAATTTGTGCAGCGATTGCAGAGCCGGCCACATGCCAGAGGACTCGCCAAGCCAACGGCGGCGCACCGATGCGGTCAACCCGGCCCGCAGCAACGAAAACGCCGCGTTCGGATACGACGGATCCAACCCGATCTCCACGTGCCGCGACCCAACCAACCACCGGCGCCGCACGTATTGCTCGTCGTACGGACCGGAAAACAGCTCGTCCAGCCACGACCGCAGTGACAATTTCAATCGCCGAACTTGCTCAGCCCCGCCCGTCATCACCCGATGGGCCTGCGGGTGCCGCGGAATCTCGTCGTAAAACTCATCCACCAACGATCCCAGATCGGGCGCCACAACTTCGCGCAACCCCGCCACTCGGTCGGCGTCCTCCGCATTCCAACCGACGTAACTTTGCAGGTCGCGAAAACTTGCCATCAACTCGCTGGGGTCCATGCACGTAAGTCTATGGCATCTCCGGGGAAAACTAAAGCTCCCATTCGCGGCGCTCGCCTACCCCTCGCAACCGACACTCTGCGCGCTCCCATACCTCAACGTCCATCGTGTAATCGTCCTCATCACACCATTCGTGCAGCGACTCTTGAGCCGCAGCCGCCAAGTCATCAACGTGGACCAATTCCAACATCGTACCGCCCTCCCCTCAATCTGGGCCTCCACTTCCAACTCGACGGAGACGCCTGCCGCCAATCACCCCGGCAATTCAACCCATCCGTTGCCAGTTCAGCAACCAAGCGGACTGTGGTCGTCACCTGCCGATACTTACGGATGCTTGGAAGCTTCAGCAAACCTCGGGCCACTTCCGATTATTTTCAGCGCCACGATGGTGGTTTACCGCAATACCCAAGAGATAGCGTTGCTTGACCTCTTCGAGCCGGTCCCAATCACGCACCCGTATTCAACCGCCGGTCTCCGAAGCTCCTTTCGAGACCGAGGTGACTGGGCAACGCCAGTTTTCGACCGTTTACTCCAACTCTTTTCGCACACCCTGCGCGCTTTCGACCGAATTCGCTCATCCCGCCCCCAGCAAGATCGGCCCGGCCGCCGGGTCGATCTCGCGGTTCGCCGTGGTTAGGCATCGTGGGTCAAATAACTGAACGTCACTTGGCCGCTCTCATCCTCAATATGTACCGGCAGCTCCGAACGTCGCACGCGCACGTTCTTTGGCGCCACGATCCCCAATTGGACACGCCCTCCCTGCAC
>JAGQPD010000420.1 GCA_020426865.1 Planctomycetales bacterium | reverse complement strand
CGACTTCGTGGCTCGCATTCGTGACGTCCGGCCGTTCAAGTCCGTCGACGCCTTGATCGCACAATTGAATCGGGATGTGGCCGAGGCCAAAGAGCGATTGGGGGCCCCATAAGCGTTCGCTTAACGTGAAACGGATGCGATGGGTTTCAACAACTCCTCTTTGATGGTAACGTTTACCCTGGAGATTACTGTTGTATTTCGCAGGAATAGAAATCGGAACCATCGATGTCGGTTGACTGGAAACCCTTCGCCAAAGTCGTACGTGCTCATCAAAGATTCCTATTGACCAGCCACATTCGTCCCGACTGCGACGCACTCGGAAGCGAATTGGCAATGGCCGGCGTTCTGGAATCGATGGGGAAGGAGGTCCTCATCATCAACGGACACCCGACTCCTCCCAACCTCGCATTCATCGACCCGGAAAGACGCATCAAAGTCATTAATGAAGATGTCCAGCTAGCGGATTTGATTAATACCGAAGTGCTGATCGTGTTAGACACCAGCGCCTGGGCACAACTCGGCCCGATGGGAGAGGTCCTGAGGACCATCAAGGCGAAAAAAATAGTGGTCGACCATCATGTAGGCGAAGACGATTTGGGCGCTGAGTTTTTTAAGGACACGACGGCCGAAGCGGCTGGGCGGTTGGTGATCGAAGCGGCCGACTACCTGGACGTCGCGATCACTCCGCCGATCGCCCGCGCCGCGTTTGCTGCCGTCGCGACCGACACCGGCTGGTTTCGCTTTGGTTCCACGTCGTCCGGAACATACGCACTGGCCGCCAAACTGGCCGCCGCCGGCGCCAACCCGGCCGAGATCTACGGCGACCTTTACGAACGCGATACGCTCGGCCGCGTGCGACTTCGCGGCCTGATCCTCTCCCGTACGCAAAGCGAACTCGACGGGCAACTCGTCCATACTTTCGTGAAGAAAGATGATTTCTCCGCCTGCGGAGCTTTGCCGAGCGACACGGAAGATGTCGTCAATATGACGCTCGCCATCGCCGGAACGAAAGTCGCCGTGATCCTGGTGGAACAGGCGACGGGCGGGTTCAAGATTAGCTTCCGTAGCCGCTGCCACGTCGATTGCAATCAACTCGCATCGCAATTCGGTGGCGGCGGACACAAAGCTGCCGCAGGCGCTTTTGTTGCCGGCAATTTCGACGAAGCTCAATCCGCGGTATTGAACGCCGCTCGCACAGCACTTTCGGGCTAGGTGAGCCGTAGCTTGACTTCGCCGAACGGTGTATTCTCGACGCGGTGAGGTTAACCTACATCAGCGATCAGACATCTTTACGGCCAATAGATCGAGTTGCCCCTTGAGGTCGGCCAACAACAACTCCGGATGGGCGCCTTCGGCCATGTGGGAATAGAATGCCTGGGCTGCGGAACTGTGCGTTGTGCCGAGCATCGCCGTCGTACGGCGTAGTTCTTTCAAACGACTTTCCAAACCGCCCAACGTCTTGTCTTGCTGACGGTGATTGCGCCAAAGTCCGTCCAACTGAAATACCAGCCCAAGCAACAACCCCGCCTGGCCAGCCAAGACCATTGGCACTCCGTAATCCCATAACTGAGTCCGACCGTCGGAAAATGAACAGGCCACTAAAACAACACCCGCCGAAAGGGCCATGACTCCCAACCCCAAGAGCGGCCAAGCAAGCATCGCCCAGGGCGCCGAGCTTTCGCGATCCTCGCGAAGTTCCTCGTCGTCCACACGACGTAACCGCTCGTCCCGAGGCGACGATGTCCAGGATCGCGATGACGTGGCCGCAAGCGGAATGGTCGGTCCTATCGCCGGCGCACCGTAGGAGCGCACAGCCCGTTCGGCTGCTTCGAGATCGTTGTCCAACTGCCAATCGAACATCCCTGGCGCCTGGTCGTACTCCACTCCATAATCCCCATGCAATACGGACGTTTCGCGGACCTGCTTTGCTGATCTGGATTGTTCGGCTTCCGTTTGGTCCAGTTGTTGGGCAAAGCGCGTCACGGGCTTTTTTGTTGAGTCCGCTGGGCTTACGGCAGACCTTTGGGCAAGCGAGGCGAGGTGCGAACCGCAACGGGCGCAGGCAAATTGCGCTTCATTCTCCCCTACCGCTACGCCGGGAACATCTTGGCTACATTCAGAACACCACATGGCTCGTTACCACCTTACCGACAAGAGTCCTCAGTTACCAACAACTGCGGTGCTCGCAGCGCAGGCATGTCGTGCCGACGCGCGGCCCTATCCATCAACCAACCATCGGCATCCTCGCGGGCAATCTATAACGATTTTGTCGGTTATGCGCTTTTCGACCGCAAGCAGATGATCTTACGGCGCCACGGAGAAGCGCGGATTTACAATCGAGAAGCGACGATCGTCATGGGCTGAGCCATGGTGCGAACCAAACGAAGAAAGCGATGCACCGGCTGAAAACGAAAAAGCCCCGTGAATCTCTGCGATTCACGGGGCTCTTTGATGATTGTGATCGAACGTGCTGTTCGAAACTTCTAGCAGCCCGATTAAGGCGTATGTGCTTACTTACGGCGGATCACGCGGACCAACCCGAGCAGGCCGAACAATGCCATGGTGACAGCAGCCGGTTCTGGAACCGTATCGTAGCTGCCACTAACTTGATTGTTGGCACCAGCTTGAGCGATAATACCGCTCCAGTTGATGACGGTACCAGTGGTAACCATCTGCAGCACCGACACGCGGTTACCGGAGTTCCTTTCGCTACCGAGAGCGACGAACAACTTCTCGCCTGCACCACCGTCGGTCCAAACACCGTTGGTAACGGTACCCGTGTGGGGGTTGTTACCTGGGTTTTCGGCAGTCCACATGGAGTCGTCATACCACGTGTCGTTGTTTTGGCGGTACGCACCACCCAACGCTTCGGCGATCTGCTGGGCAGACACAGCACCGCTCTTTTTGTTGACGGGACCGGAGGGCAAGCCACCTTGCACATCAACGTAGGTGCCGTTTTCCAGCGTGAACGACAGCTCAACCGCCATCGAACCAACACCATCTTCCGTTTCTACATAGAAGTTAGTGATTGTGTTCCCAGCGTCATTCTTGCCACCGTCTTCGGCAACGATAACCGGTGCAGCTTGGGCTACACCACACACAGCAACAACAGCCGCCAGCGCCACAAATCGGGCAAACATTCTTCTCATTACTCCCTCCGTAAACTATCTAGGGTAACCAATGCTGTGGCTTACTAAAATGACCACTTACGCAGTGCCAATCCCGACTAGGAACTGGCGACACACCAATTCAACAGCAAACTCAACCAACTACGTATGTCGGTGACGCCCACGCAATACACCCATTGCCGCTGTGACTAGCAGCACCAGACTCGCTGGCTCAGGCACCGCTGTGGCCAACCCAAGGCTGGCCGTATTGCCAAAGTTGTCTTTCCAAATTGTGTAGTCAGCGGCGTCCACGACGCCATTCCCATTACCGTCCGCATCCAGCTCCGCATCGGAGCCAAAATGATCCTTCCACACCGTGTAATCGGCCGCATCCACATTGCCGTTATGATTGTAATCACCCAGCAACGCCGATACAATCTCCAACGCCACAAAATTCGTTGGCGCGCCGCCCGCCCCACCAAGTTCGATCAGTTCCGGAAAATCGGTTGTGTCTAACCCCACGGCATAGCGTGCCACGTTGTAGACCCCCGGTGATACCCCTGAACCAATCGCGGGAGGCAGTCCGTTGCCCGTCGCCGACCACTGCTCACGACCCGCAAAATAAGCTTGATCCCAGTCAAACCCATCCTGATTCGTGCCGTCCAGCCAGCGATCAATCGACGTGGCTTGGGGACCTAGAACACTTAGCGAGGTGATCAAAGTCCCATCCGTCGTATCCACAGACAGTACACCCGTTGCTGAGTTGTATTTGACCGTGGGAGCCGCAGTAACGGTCGTTACCAACACCCCCAATGACATCAATGCCAGGCATGTCGCCAGTCGCTTTGTTGCTTGGTCTGGGTGTCGTCTCGTAACGCAACTAACCATCGGCTTGTCTTCTTTGTCGTCGTTGACGGTCCTTCAGGCCAGACCAACCACAAACAACTTCCCTATCACGATCGTGCAGTTGATAAGCCTTCGAACCGCCCCAGTTTCCTGGTTCTTACCTGATGCTCTGTTCCGGTTTGGCGGGCTCGACCGAAAACGCACGGCCTTCAAATCTCGCCCATTTCGCACATCCTAACTAACCGATACCAGGATTGCAAGCATCTGGTAAAAAAATTCGTGCATTTCCTAGAACCGCAACGTTCGCACCAACCACACAAAACCCCGGGACACCTATAATGCCCGCAGATTCTGCCAGCCAACACGCCGGGCCGTGGCCACTTCGGCCACCACCCCATCACGACTCCCTTTCAGACCCCGCAGACGACTTCCCATCGTATCCCCATCCCCATCGTTTCACCAGCATTGAACCTCCCAACACACCGTTGGTCCCGGCTCTGGGGAAAACACCTCATCAGGAAGGCATTTTTGCACTCCGAGTCTGAATCGAAAACGCTTGCGAATGCTTTGCGTAGATTACCAAGTCGACCAGGCGAAAGCAAGCCTTTCGGCGGAAAATCCGGACAATTCACCGAGTTTTCTCGGAGCCCGCACCGCCGTCGCAACTTTTTACCCGACAACAAGTTACGCCAAAAACAACGCCCCTTGCCAGCCATCCCCCAGGCCGCCGGAATCGCTAACCGTGCTCCGCCTGCCCTAAAATCTTCCGCAACGCCGTCATCCCGATTTCGCCAAATTGCCGCGGCGGAACCTGCCAGATCTGCGGGTTCATCAACTCCAGTGACACAGTTCCGCCATATTCGATTTCTCGCAATCGCCGCACAAGCTCCGACACGCCAATGTCCCCTTCTCCAGGCATCACCCGGTCGGCATCCACGGCAAACTCACGCGGCCGTTCGACAATGTCCGACAACTGGACATGAAACAAGTTCCCCCCGTTTAACTCGGCAAAATCACTGGTTTTACTCGGACCGACATAAAAATGGAACACATCCAGACAGATCCCCAAATGGGCACTCCCCACCTGCCCCACCAGTGACACGCACGTGCGAAGATTGTTGCCCAATGCCGAACCGGCCTGAAATTCCAGCGCCAACCGCACCCCTGCTTCCCCCGCCGCACCGGCCGCCTGATCGAGCGACGCCAATACCCGCTGGACATCGGTCTGCAACACCGGATGCGGCACGTCACAGGCCACTACCAGCGTTCCAATCCCCACGTCCCGACATAATTGCAACCGCCGATGGAATAGCCCCCATGCCTCCCGCCGGGCCTCCCCCTGACTGGCCAACAGCCCCCCCTGGAAACTCGCGACCGGTACCGACATCTCGTGCTCAGCCAGCAATCGCCGGACATCCTCCACCGTATGCTCGCGAAGGTACGTCTCCAGCTTCGTCAGCCACACCTCCAGCGAATGACAATGCCCCGCCGCATAGTCCTCGACATCCATGGCAAACGGTGAATTCAACGAACAAACCTGGCTGAGCGTCGGGATCATGGCGATCACCCCATGATTCTGCCGCGGATCTCACCCACACAGTCGTCCACCGACACCCGCCATTGCTCAAGAGAGTCCCGGTCGCGAATCGTTACCGTACGATCGGCCATCGTCTGGCCATCGACCGTAATGCAGTACGGCGTGCCCGCTTCGTCCTGACGCCGGTACCGCCGGCCAACGGCCCCTTTTTCGTCGTAAAACACGTTAAAATGGCGTTTCAAAGCCCGGTAAATCTCCTGCGCTAACTCGGGCATGCCGTCCTTCTTGACCAACGGCAGTACGGCAGCCTTGATCGGCGCCAACCGCGGATGCAACCGCATCACCACCCGCTCCTGCATCTTGCCATCTTCGTCCGGGGCCTGGTCCACCGTATACGCCTCACACAAAAATGCCAACGTCGCGCGATCCGCCCCCGCCGACGGCTCGATCACATGCGGCACATAACGCTCGTTCGTCAAATCGTCGCGATAGCTCAAATCCTTGCCGCTCCCCCGCCACTTCGGCTTACCGTCCTCCCCGGTCTCCACCGCCAGCGGACAGGTATTGGGATCGAGCTTCCCTTCCATATGGCTCCGCAAATCAAAATCGCCCCGATGAGCAATCCCCTCCAACTCGCCAAACTCCCCTTCCGCCAAGAACGGAAACGCATATTCGATGTCCGCCGTCCCCGTCGAATAATGACTCAGCTCGTCCGGATCGTGGTCACGCAGTCTCAACCGCTGGCCCGCTAACCCCAACTCGGTGTACCACGCAAACCGCCGATCCCGCCAATACTGATACCACTGAGCCGACTGGCTGGGATGGCAAAAGAATTCAATCTCCATCTGCTCGAATTCGCGAGACCGAAACGTGAAATTCCGCGGCGTGATCTCGTTGCGGAAACTCTTGCCGACCTGCGCGATCCCCAGCGGCAATCGAAATCGCGTGCTGTCGATCACGTTCTTGAAGTTGACGAAGATACCCTGAGCGGTCTCCGGGCGCAAGAACGCAGCCCCCTCCTCCCCCGACAGGGCCCCGACGTACGTCTTGAACATCAGGTTGAATTCGCGCGGCTCAGTGAGCGTCCCGAGTTCCTTGGCGTCTGGCCCCAACACCTGCGAAAAATCGTCAACCTTCGTCAGCGAAACTACCGGACCGTCCCATTGCATTTGGTCCGCGTCCTTGGCCCGAAAATGGAAGAATTTCATCGCCTGCCGCTCCATCTGCTCGGCCGCTTCATCCCCCTCCTGAGCCGTCGCGAAGATCCGTTGACCCTTGGCCGCCACCCACCGCCCACACACCTGATCGTGACGGTAGCGTTTCTTGCTCTGTCGACAGTCGACCATGTAGTCGTGAAACAGGTCGTAGTGCCCGGAGCACTTCCAGATCTGCGGGTGCATGATGATCGTGCAATCGAGCCCCGTCATCGCATACACGCCCGGCGCTCCAGCGGCAACGCCCAGGTCGTCGTGGCTGGTCACCATATCGCGCCACCACGCCTCTTTGATATTCCGCTTCAATTCCACCCCCAGCGGCCCATAATCCCAAAAACCGTTCAGGCCCCCGTAGATTTCGCTCGATTGAAAGAGAAATCCCCGCCGTTTGCACAGCGAGACTAGCTGTTCCATTTTCATAATAGCGCTTCTGGATCCAAGGAGTGATTGAAGATCGATTTGCATGTTGCCAGCGGCCCCACGCCCGGCCCCGCGCCCGCCGTCCTGGGGCAGTGTAACGCCCAGCCACCATTGGGGTCTACCGCTGTCGCAGCGAGCACGACGCACGATCCCATACGGGACAGACATCGTACCGATCGACATCGGCAGCCCACTGGATATCGGCAGCCAGCCCCAACCTCTGCACGTTTCGTCCCCCCCGCGTTCGACATAATGCCTGGTATAGGACCTCAGGGCGCCAGCGATCACGCCCGAGGGAAAGCCAGGTAGTCAGGGCAATTCGGGCCGCATCGTCGATTTCGCAGCAGTGCGCATCCGTATCCGACCATTGGCTGCCCCTGCTGATGTCCGTGGATGCTGGCTGTGCCAGCAGTTCCACGATCGCCCCACCGAGCAACACATCCTCGCCGGTCACCTCGCCGCCAGTTCCGGCCGCGATGATGTGGATTTGCCAGCGGCTGTCCGACGCGTTTTGCGATTCTTGCCGAATACGGTGGCAAACGCTGGACAGGTTCACAAATGCTGCCGCCACGAGAAAATCGGCCGCCAACGCCGCGTGCAGCGCGCGAGTACCGTTGGTGGTCGTCATCACGATCGAGGCGTCTCGCACACGCTGGGTCGCGTATTGGGCCGGCGAATTCCCGATATCAAACCCGTCAATCGGCAACCCTCCCCGCTCGCCACCCAGCAGTGCCGGCCCTTCGGTTTGTAGGTCCCCGGCCATTCGTCGGGCCTGGTCGATCTCCAGGACAGGGATAATCTGCTTCACACCATGTGCCAGGCCGGTCGCCATGCACGTCGTGGCCCGTAGAACATCGATCACGATCGCGCACTGGCCCGTTAGCCGATCGGATCGGACCGACGACGGAAGAAAATGAAAGTGCAGAAAGTGCAGCTTCTCAGGCATCTCCGTGACTCGGTAGCTTCGTGCGATGGGTGATGATGATTTGTTGTTTTGTGTTATTCCTTGACCGGACGGCTTGCGCCGTGCCGCTTTCCACCACGACGCGACATTCTATCCGCCGGCGAATGATGCTGTTAAGTCAAGCCGACGTGATACGGTATGCAGAAAGGGTCGGATCCGCCAAAATGTGGCGGCGTCATACGGCGTGTCGCGGGCATTTTGCCCGCCGACCGGGGAATTGGAAATGCGTTCACATATTTATCGGCTTGGCGCATGGGACTCTAGTTGGATGGACGAGCAATTGACGGATGAAACGACGGCAACGATCACGGCGAGCCAACCGAGCGGGTCGCAGAATGGTGGACCGATCGACAAATCCGGCGACCGCGTGCGGCGAATGTTTGCCGAGATCTCGCCGCAATACGATCGCATGAACCACCTGCTATCGATGCAGGTCGACCGCTACTGGCGCTGGCGCACCACACGCCTGGCCCCTCCCCGCGGCACCACCCCAATACTGGATGCATGCACAGGTACTGGTGATTTGGCGTTGGCATACTGGCGCGCCGGGGGTGGGCGAGTGCCGGTGGTGGCGAGCGACTTTTGCGAGGAGATGCTGGCGATTGGCCAGGCCAAGCGGGAGCGGGCGGGGATTGACAGCGAAGCGTTGCGGTTTGTGCAGGCCGACACGCAACAACTGCCGTTTGACGGTGATCAGTTTCAGATCGTCTCGGTGGCTTTTGGTTTGCGGAATGTCCAGGACACCGACCGGGGGCTGGCCGAAATGACGCGGGTGTGTGTTGGTGGTGGGCGCGTCGTGATTCTCGAGTTCTCGGCACCGACGTGGCAGCCGCTGAAGGCGTGTTATGGTTTTTACTTCCGCAACATTTTGCCACGAATTGGTCAATTGTTAGCGCGGAACAACAGTGCGGCGTACAACTATCTGCCGGAGAGCGTTGGGGAGTTTCCCGCCGGGGAGGCGTTGGCCACGCGGATGCGAGCGGCTGGATTGTCGGACGTGACGTTCTATCCGCTTACCGGCGGCATAGCGACTCTCTACGTCGGGCAGAAGGCGCGGTAGGCGCTCGGTCCAGGGCGTGAATTGACCAGCGCCGGTCTCAGTAAAGGTGTTACCGACATGACGCGGCATCCGATCGTGGTGGCAATCACGGGGGCCAGCGGTGCCGCTTATGCGACACGGCTGCTGCAAATCCTGGCGCAGTTCGAGCGCCCGGTGCACTTGACGATCAGTCCGTCAGGTGCGGAGGTGTTGCGACACGAGTGCGCCGTCGAGGTCGACTTGCAGCGTTTTGATGCCGGGCCGTTGGGAGTTGCTCACGATGCCATCGTTTACCATCATTACCAGGATTTTATGGCGCCGATTGCGAGTGGTTCGTTCCTAACGGGGGGAATGGTGATTTGTCCCTGTTCGGGCAGTACACTTAGTTCCGTGGCACACGCGTCGAGCACGAACTTGATTCAACGAGCGGCGGACGTGCATTTGAAGGAACGGCGACGATTGATTTTGGTTCCACGGGAGACTCCGTTATCGCTGGGGCAACTAGAGAACATGAAGACCGCCTGTCAGTATGGAGCCGTGATCTTGCCGGCGATGCCGGGTTGGTACCACGGAGTGGATTCGTTGCAGGACCTGATCGACTTTGTTGTGGCTCGGATTTTGGACCAATTGGAAATTCCGCATGAACTGATGCGGCGATGGGGAGAAACGTAAGCCGATGGTGGATGTTTCCGGCAGTTCGAAAGGCACGGCTTCATTGTCGATGACGCGCGACAACCCGCGGTTTCGGCTGCGAGCGATCTTGGAGATGATTCGCTTCAGCCACACGATCTTCGCGTTGCCGTTTGCGTTGTTGGCGGCGGTGATGGCGTGGACGATGCCGGCTCCGGTGGCGTTCAGTGATGCGTCGGCGCTTGGTGGTTCATCGGTTGGCGCAGCGAGTTTCGGTTGGCGACCGCTGGTTGGGATCTTGGTCTGTATGGTGGCGGCGCGGAGTGCGGCGATGAGTTTCAATCGGATCGTCGACCGGCGGCTGGACGCGACGAATCCACGGACAAAGAACCGGCATTTGGTGACGGGGGAGCTGACGGTTGCTCAAGTAGGTCTATTCACATTGGCCGCTTGCGTACTGTTTATTTTGGGGACCTTGCTATTCTTGCCGAATTGGTGGCCGATTGCGTTGAGCGTTCCGGTGTTGGCATTCATCTGTGGCTATAGTCTGGCGAAGCGATTCACGTGGCTGGTACATTTTTGGCTCGGGGCATCGTTGATGTTGGCACCGGTATGTACTTGGATCGCGTTACGTGGTGAGTGGTTATTGGGGGCACCAAGTGATTTGATTCCGGCGATTGCGTTGGGGGTGTCGATCCTGTTGTGGGTCGCGGGATTCGACATCATCTATGCATGTCAGGATACGGAACACGATCGACAATCGAAGTTGCACAGCATCCCTTCGCGATTTGGCGTCACGACGGCGCTGCGCCTGTCGGCGGTGCTACACGCGATGATGATCGGGGTGTTGGCCACCCTCCCCTGGTTGGCCCCGACAGCATCTTTGGGTTGGCTTTATGGCATTGGGCTTGGGGCGGTGGCATTGCTGTTAGTGTATGAGCATCTGTTGGTCAGCCCCAGCGACTTGACGCGGGTCAACGCGGCATTTTTTCAGGTCAACGCACTGGTGAGCATTGGATTATTTGTGATTGTGACGGTCGATTTATTGTGGTGAGCGGTTGCGCTAAGCCTGGACGGACGGTTGGCTCGGCCTTAGAATTTTCCGGCTGGCGATTAGCGATAGCGGTGGGAAGGAAATAACAAGAGCATGAACACGATGCGAACGCGACTGGACGCCATTGGCAACAAGGTGGAAAACGGCGACCGGCTTTCACTGGAAGATGGTCTGTTTCTTTATCAGCCGGAGGTACCACTGAACGAAGTCGGCCGGTTGGCCAACGTCGTGCGGGAGCGGATCAACGGCAACTTTGGTTATTACAACATCAATACGCATTTGAACGCCACGAATGTGTGCGTATATCGGTGCACGTTTTGTGCGTTTCGATCGGACCTTCGCGATCCGAAGGGCTACGTGATGTCCGATGACCAAATCTTGGCACGAGGACAAGAGGCGGTCGACAATGGCTGTACGGAAATGCACATTGTGGGTGGCCTTCATCATCAGAAGCCATACGAATGGTATGTCAACCTGGTGCGGATCCTGCACGAGGCCTATCCACGGCTGCATTTGAAGGCCTGGACGGCGGTGGAGATCAACTGGTTTGAATTCCTGACGAAGAAACCGGTGCAGGCCATCCTGGAAGACCTGGTGGAGGCGGGACTGGGGTCGATGCCTGGAGGCGGGGCGGAGATTTTTCATCCGGAGGTTCGGGACAAGCTATGTGAGCACAAGGCCGATGCGAACAAGTGGCTTGATATTCATCGGACGGCGCATCGGATGGGCGTCCGCACCAACAGCACGATGTTATATGGACATATTGAATCCCCGTACCATCGTATTGATCATCTGATTCGCTTGCGGGAGCTGCAGGACGAAACGGGCGGTTTTCAGACGTTTGTTCCGTTGGCATTTCATCCGGACAACACGGGATTATCGTCGATCCAAAAGCCGTCGGCGGTGATGGACCTCCGGACTATGGCCATCAGTCGTTTGATGTTGGACAACATCCCGCACATCAAGGCCTACTGGATCATGTTGGGGATTGGGACGGCGCAAGCGGCCATGGCCTTTGGCGCGGACGATTTGGATGGAACGGTCCGGCACGAATTGATTTACCATGACGCGGGGGCGACGACGCCGGAGTGTTTGGGGGTAGACGACATTCGGCGATTGATCGCGGAGGCGGGACGGGAGCCGATTGAGCGGGACACGCTCTATCGACGCGTGGCGCGCGACCCGCAGATGCCGCATCTTTGGGAGGTGGGGGAATCGATCTTGAGCCCCAGCAGCTGATCGCTTCGCGATCGATTCTCCACAACACTTCGCCCTCTTGCATCGTTTGCCGCAATCGATATAGTCATGTGTATAAATGTATCGTCGTGCAAGCGGAACGGCGCCAGCCGTCCGGTGAAGCTCCGTAAATGTGACGACCACAGGATCGACATCCACGGCTGGCCAACACGGGAGGGATTGCATGAGTCGCGAGATGACAACGCCGGTGCAGTATCTCAAGGGGGTGGGGCCTGATCGCCAGCCGCTGCTGGAGAAGTTGGGGTTGAAGGTTGCACGGGATTTGATCTTTTTTTTCCCACGCACGTACCAGCAGGTATCGACGGTGCGATCGGTGCGAGATGTGGAGGAGGGACAGACGGCGACGTTGCAGGGGGTGATTGAGGAGGTAGGCGCGGGCGACACGTGGGGGTCGATTCTGGTTCGACAGGGGGAGGATTATATCCGGGCGGTCTGGTTTAACCAGCCCTTCATGGTCAAACGATTTCAGCGGGGGCAGACGGTCGCATTGACGGGCGTGGTCAAGCGCCAGCAGATTCGTTGGGAGATGCGGCATCCGAAGGCGGACGTGGTCGAACCGCAGGACATTGAGGAAGGGCGGGATCTGTTGCCGGTCTATCCGCTGACGGAGGGCCTGAAGCAATCGCAGATCCGGCGGATCGTGAAGTCGGCGGTGGAGGAGTTTCTGGAGCAGGTGGAAGAGGTCCTGCCGGAGAGGGTGATCGAAGAGCATGAATTGCTGTCGATCCACCAGGCGATATCACAGATCCATTGGCCGGAGGACGAGCAGCAGTTGCAGCGGGCGCGGCATCGGCTGGTATTTCAGGAATTGTTGGTATTGCAATTAGCATTGGCGATGCGTCGCCACGCGACGCAGTCGGCGCAGCGAGCGATGGCGTTGCCGGGTTCGACGCGGATTGACGCCCGGATCCGCCGGTTGTTCCCCTTTTCGTTTACAGCATGTCAGGAGCAAGCGATACGCGAAATTGGCATGGATCTCTCCCGCACGGTCCCGATGAATCGTCTATTGCAGGGGGACGTGGGAACGGGAAAGACGATCGTCGCCACCTATGCCATGTTGGTGGCAGTTGCCAACGGGGCTCAGGCGGCCCTGATGGTCCCCAACGAAGTCTTGGCACAACAACATTTGCGGACGCTGAATAAGGCGCTGACCAATGCTCATGTACGAATCGGTCTATTGACCGGTGGCGCGTCTGTCGTTGAGCGTCGCCAATTCGTGGCAGCGGCCGGCACAGGCGAATTGGATATCGTCATTGGCACGCACGCGATTTTACAGAACGACGTGCAATTCGCGAACTTGGGTTTGGTGGTGATCGACGAACAGCACAAGTTCGGCGTACGTCAGCGGGCGCAGTTGCGTGCATCGGGCGAGGAGCCACATTATCTCGTGATGACCGCCACACCGATACCGCGGACGGTGGCGATGACCGAGTTCGGTGATTTGGAGATCTCCACGTTGCGGACAGTGCCACCTGGTCGTCAAAACGTATACACGTACATTGCGGAGTCCTCGCAGCGCGAACAATGGTGGGATTTCTTTCGCAAGAAACTCAGCGAAGGACGGCAGGGGTTCGTCGTCACGCCGGTCATTGATGGCGCCGACTACGACGGCCAGCCTGATATACCGCCGGGGGGCAACACCAACGGTGGTGGCCGCACCAACGACAGTGACAGCGGCAGCGGTGGCAGTGGCAGTGAAACAGAGACCTGCGGGCCGCCATCACATCTTGTTGGAGTGGAGCAGACGTACGAGCGGCTGGCCAATGGCGAATTGGAAGCGTACTGCATCGACGTGTTGCACGGCCGAATGAGTGCCACGGAAAAGGCACATGTCATGCAGAAGTTTGTCGAGGGAGAGACGCAGGTGTTGATCGCCACGTCAGTCGTGGAGGTCGGCATCGATGTCCCGAACGCGACGCTGATGACGATTGAAAACGGCGAGCGATTCGGATTGGCGCAGTTGCATCAAATGCGGGGCCGAGTTCGTCGAGGAGCATTTCCGGGATACGTCTGCATTTTCCACGACGCGCAGACTCCCGCGGCACTCGATCGACTCATGGCGTTGGAGACGACAGCGGACGGGTTCGAATTGGCGGAAATCGACTATCGTTTGCGGGGGCCCGGCGACCTGATGGGAACGCGCCAGCATGGATTGCCGCCACTACGAATTGCCGATCTTACGCGCGACGGTGGGGAATTGGCCCTGGCGCGCGAGGTTGCTCGGCGAATCGTCGAAAATGATCCAGACCTGCAAGCCGACGATATGGCTCGGCTTCGCCGGATGGTCCTGGTGCGGTACGCACACGCCTTGGAACTGGCCAACGTCGGCTAAAGGAGATATGCTGATAGGTTGAGCGGGCAGTTTGCGGCCATCGTGCTTGTTGGTCGCGGCGTTCTTATCACAGCGAACAAGGTTATTTGTTGATCGGCAAAGAATGGCTGACGATTCACGACCGAAGCCCGCACGGATCTCCAGCGTGGAAGCTCACGGGCAGGACAACGCTGCCTTGCGCAGTCGCGTGACGGTGGCTCGAGCGAGTCGCTGGTGGATGTGGCTGCTGGCGTTCGTCGGGAGCGGGTTGTTGTTGCTCATCGGTATTTGCATTGCGGCATTGATCTGGAGTCATTCGGCGGTGTTGCGAGGAGCGACGGCCAGTCCGGACGACTATCATCTTGTGTATGACGAGCCCGCGTCGGAATCGAGGGCAGCGGCGCGCCGAGTATTCGCGAATGCCCCTTCACCGCTGGACGCCGAGTTGTCGCGGTCGATCGAACCGCTGCTGGAAAAATTTGTGACGGCCTCCAATGCCCAGGATCAGGAAGCGTTTCTGCAATTGGTCGCGCGCGAGCGATTCTTTGCGGAAATGAAGCGGTGTCCGGCGATGGCGCTGGTGGAAAACGTGCAGGCCTTGATGGCGAAGTATACGCTCGATCAGCGTCTCCACCTGCCGATGGTTTGCAATCGGTATGAAATACGTGCGATTGAGCCCGTACGTGAGCTGCGGCACACGAAGAAGAATGACAACGACGCGAAAGTGGCTAACGACAACGAATATGTCGTCTATACAGAGATGTACTGGGGGGATTCCGAGGCCTGCAAAGTGCGTTGGTGGGTCACCCGCCGTCAAGGGAAATGGCAGCTTTACGATTGGCAATTGCTGGACTACGGTGGACAGGCGACTCGAGAAGAGGCCATGTACCTGGCATTGGAAGGCGACTCACGGCTGGCCGATTACTTTCGAGCCAAGGCGACGATCAACGCGAGTGCCGCAGAGATGGCAGTCGGCAATCGTGACGAGGCCGTACGCCTGTTGTCGACGGCGGCGAGGCTTGAGGTTCCTCCCATCTTCCGCGACGGGACAAACCTGCAGATTGCCAGTACTTTTTCCCGAATGGGCGACGTCATGGCTGCGCTTGGTTGGTACGAACGGATCGAACATCCCGAATTGCTACCTGCGTCGTTGGCTGGTAAAACTCATTGTTTGGGCGCCCTGCAACGCTGGGAGGAGGCCATCGAATGTGCGAAACAGTACGAATCGATCTCAGGTCCCGCGCCGCACGTTAACCTTAGAGCGGCACGTTGGCTGCACGAAATGGGCCGCACCGAAGAGGCCCAAGAAATTGTCCGGCGTCTGATGATCGCTCGGCCGAACGCCGCTTCTGCCGGCAACTCCAACGCATCGACCACCAATCCCGGCCACGCGAATCCTTCACCGCTTCGCGAACACACTAAACTCGATGCAGACCGGTAATCTTTCCTAGCGAACCTGCCGCGCAGCCGCGACGGCCAACTCGTCGCAACGCTCGTTTTCCGGATGCCCGCTATGCC